>JBNKSB010000057.1:0-4349 GCA_050297095.1 Pontiella sp.
CTCGGCGTCGGGCATGGCTTCGAAGATTGCATCGGGATCGTTGCAGTACTTCAGGTTGTACCAGGCGTTGGTCCCTACGTATTCGGCGTCGTCGGCGTAGATGAGCATCGCGCCTTCTTCTTCGCCGGGGTTCTGCGCCGAAAACTTCTTGATCAGCTCGACATAGTTTTCCAGCGAGTGGCCGGGATGACTCATAAAGTAGCGGACGCCGAAAACGGCGACGCGGTCGGTGCGCAGGAAGACGCGCAGGGTGTCGGGCTCCATGCCTTCAAGATTCTTGAAAGGGAAATGCAACGCCTTTTCGTTACCGGGCAGATCATACTTGAAGTCAAAGTTATAGAACTGCGAGTTGTCGATCTTCTCCACGTCGTAGATTTCCGGACGGAGCGGATTGCCGTCGGCATCGACGGAGCGGCTGTACTGCTCGAATTCCTGCAGCAGGTTGCGGTAGCCGTTGTCGGCGACCTGGTTCTTGACATAGCTGCGCCAGCCGCATTCCGGGTTCCAGAAGCTCTTGGGCTGCATGCCGAGATACTTCTGGAAGATGTCGTTGGCAAACTTGATCGCCCAGCGGCCGTCTTCTTCCGGGAAGTTCGGTAGCATCGGGTGCGCATAGGGCGAACCCATGAATTCGCACTGCCCGCTGGCAATGGCGGCCTTCAGTTTTTCAAGCACGTCCGGCGTCTTGATGGCCATCTGTTCGATGGTGTAGCCGGAGGCTTCGAACACATACTTATCGTTCGGGAGCTTTTCCCGGTAGGTGTCGAAGATCAATTCGTAGCTGTTGCGGATTACGAACTCGTACCGGCGCTCGGGCAGGTAGGCATAGTTCAAGTTTGCGTGATAGATGGTAATATACTTCATCTAATTCTCCTTTATTCAATTCACCGTGAATACACGACAATTCAAACTACGATCCCTGACTGAACGAGATCGTACCAAGGAGTCACAGCCTAAGCTGCTCAACAGCCCCCCAAAAACAAAATGCTTCTAGCGAAGGCGCGCAACAAACCAAAACCGACGACAAAAGGCAACCGTTTTCTGGTTAACCATTTAAACAAGCCAACCGATGCCGGTATCGGCCAGAACCCGTGGGAGATTGAACGCACTGCGGTTCTTACACTTATTGCCCGGCTCAACAATTGGCACGAGGAGATGCAACCCGGAATCAAGACCCAGACACTGGTCCCTGCTCGCTGGGTAGACAGCAACTCGCTTCCCGCAAAAAACGATGACACCAAAGCTGCGCAGGCAGCATCGTCCAGACCTATGAGACCAGCTCGAACCAGTCGAAGTCGGCGTGGATGCCCTGCCCCGCCACGTCGTAAGCGCAGAGGCCGACCATCGCGCCGGTAAAGTGCAGGATGGAGCCATAGTCGTCGGAAAGCTTGGTCATGTCGAACACGCCACCGAGCTGCGTCCAGGTTTCGCCGTCGGGCGAGGCTTCAAAGGTCAGATCCGTGCGGTCGATGTTGGCGCGCAGATAGACGGCCTCCGGCCAGTCGTTGATGGCAAGTCGTGCATCGGCGGGCTCGTCGTAGGCGCTGTCGTCCGTGAAGGCGACACGTATCATGCGGCCCAGCTCTTCGTCGTGGCCAACGTGCAGGAAAAAATGGGTGCGCGTGTCGTACCAGCAGGTGAGCCCGGCAAACTGGGTAAAGCGCGTCGGCGAAAATTCCATCTTCGTGGTGACCGTCGCCTTGAAATCCGTGAGCGGCTGGGCGACCAGCGATTGGTTGTGTAGCGAATGCGGATTCTCGCTCCCCTTCAGCCGCAGCCAGTCGGGCCGCGCACTCAGCGACAACCAACTTTCGTCGGCCGGCGCGCGCAACGTCTGCCAATGGACATCCAATTCCGGCGCGTCGAAATCGTCGCGGGCCGGAAGCTCCGGCCATGGGTGCGGCTCGATCCCCGTCGGCGGCTCGACCTCGACCTGCGGAAGCATGTCGCCATGCGCCAACCGCAACCAGCTGTCGTCCGACCAAACGACGCGTTGGATCGCGGTTTCGCGGCCAAGAACACAGCGGTCGCCTTCGTGGGCTTTTGCACTTTCGGATCGATCGGGCGAATGCGGGTTGAAGCCGCGGTCGGTTTTGAGCGGACGACTGCAGAGATGCGCGAGGAACCATTCGCCCTGCGGCGTTTGGATCAGCTCGCCGTGGCCGGACTTTTGGAGCGGATGTTCCGGATTGTGGCGGGTCGTCAGCACCGCTTCCTGCGGGTCGAGTTCGTAGGGACCGGTGATTTCCCTCGAACGCGCCATGGAGATGCCGTGGTTCCAGCCCGTGCCGCCTTCGGCCATCATCAGGTAATACCATCCGTCGTGCTTGTAGAGGTTGGGCCCCTCGCAAAGGATGCCTTTTTTGCGTACGAGTTCATGCACCGGACCGACCAGCTTCTGTTGCTTGGGATCGTATTCCTGCAGCACGTTTCCAGCAAAACGCTCGTGGCCGGGACGATAGTCCCACTGCATGTTGAGCAGCCACTTGCGACCATCGTCGTCATGGAAGAGCGAAGGATCGAATCCGATGGCATTCATATAGATCGGCTCGGACCACGGCCCTTCGATCGCCGGGGCCGTAACGAGATAGGTATGCGGATCCTTAAACGGGCGCCCCATGGCGGTAGTGATGACGTTGGTGTAGATGAGCCAGAACTGTCCGTCGGCATAGCTGAGCGACGGCGCCCACGAGCCGGCGGAATCCCCCACCCCGCGCAAGTCAAGCTGCGAAGGGCGCGTCAGCGCATGGCCGATCATCCGCCAGTTGACCAGATCGCGTGAATGGTAGAAGCGCACACCCGGCATCCACTCGAAGGTGCTCGTCGCCAGATAATAATCGTCGCCCACCCGCACGAACGACGGATCGGGGTTGAAACCGCGTAACACCGGATTCTGTATCATGTGTGTCTGTTCCATGGAATAGTCCTAAAGGTTGATTACCCAATACAATCAAATCCCATCGCCTGTGCCAATCTGCCCATCGTTTACCTGTTAAAAAACACATCGTTTCGGTGACAAACGGTTAACAGATTATAACGGATATCCCTATTGAGTCCATTGAATGTGCGAGCAGGTTGGTATACTTTAAAAGTCGGAGTATGATTATGGAATAAAACCATATATACTCTGCATGCAGTTGCGCTTCCTATTAATTTGCCAACATCAAACTGGACGATGCTCGGTCATAGGGCCCATATTACAACCAAGCCGGACCAGAGAACGACAGGGGCGCCAGTATGTCTAGTGACAATTCGAACCCGAAGAAAACAACGGGACGCAACGGGTACCGTGTAACCTTGCGAGATATCGCCGAAAAGGTGGGCATGTCGCACGTCACCGTATCGCTAGCCCTGCGCAACGACCCAAAAATATCGGAAAAAACGCGGGTAAAAATTCAGAAAGTTGCCACCGAGATGGGATATCGCCCCGACCCGATGCTCAAGTCGCTTGCCCGCTATCGACATGCCAACAAAGCAAAGCCAGCGGATTCGGTCGTTGCCTGGATCAACCTTTGGGAAGAACCGGAAAAATTACGCAGCTACAAGGAATTCGATCTTTGGTGGAAAGGGGCCTCGGAAGCCGCCAACCGCCTAGGCTACCGCATAGATGAATTCGTGACCAAGGACATGACGGCCAATCGACTGGCCGCGATTTTGAAAACGCGCAACATTGGCGGCATCCTTGTCCCCCCCTACCCCGATCCGCCTACCATCGACCTTGGCGAAATCCCATGGGACGATTTTACTGCGATCCAGTTTGGTCGGCACGACACCCAACCTTCGCTGCATACCGTAACCAGCTCCCAGGCGTCCAACACCATCTTGGCATTCGATCGTATCCGCGAAAAAGGCTACAAGCGCATAGGCTTCGTTAGCGGCCAAATCGCGAAAACGCGCATGTTTGGCGCCGGTTTCTACTGGACACAGCAATATATTCCGCAAAAGGAACGACTCTCCATGCTCGCGGTGGAATGCGGAAGTCTAGAGGAACAAAAAGAACTGCTCAACAAGTGGATCAAAAAGGAACGACCGGACGCCATCCTGACCGATTTCCCGCCTCTCCCAAAACTACTGGAGGAACTGGGCATACAGGTTCCAGCAGATATCGGACTGGCCACTACCAGCATCCATGACACCCCGATCAATGCCGGTATCGACCAGAATCCCGAAGAGATTGGCCGCATGGGATTTATATCGCTGGTCTCCATGATGAACGACTATGAGCACGGCACTCCCGACATCCAGCACGAGATTCTCGTTGGCGGAAAGTGGGTCGACGGCAGCATGTTGCCACCGCGTAAGGCATAATGATCTGGAGGGAAACCGTCCACGGTGTCCGCCCGTTTTGG
>JBNKSB010000058.1:0-7792 GCA_050297095.1 Pontiella sp.
AAGACGCGCGCCCGGCAGACGGCGGAGATCCTGACCTCGGAGCTGGGGTTGGACTATGTTTCCGAAGTGGCCGGGATGAATCCCAGCGCCGATGTGGTGGAATTTTCTGAAGGATTGCAGAATGACGCCATGTATGTGGGGCATCTGCCCCATCTGGGGAAGCTGGTTTCCTATCTTGTGACGGGGGATGAGGCCGCCGATGTGGTGGCATTTACCAATGGGGGCGTGGTTTGCGTTGATCGAACGGATGGCGTGTGCCGGATTGACTGGATGGTGACGCCTGAGGTTTGCTGTGGATGAAGCTGGATGGCCCGTAGAGGGACGGTTTTCGGTTATTTTCCTTCTTCGTACGTTTCGATTATTGAGCAAGATTATTGCCGACCGTCGCCTACACCTCACCCCCTCCAACAGTGAAACCATGGAATTCCATGGCTATATGCCTGTTTGGGACGGGGGCTGGATTTGTAAACGAGACTGAAACGGTATTATATTAGGGTGGCCTTCCGTCCGGGTTTGGTTATGCTGTCCGCTAACAAAGGAGCGTAGAATGAAAAGGATCATCACATGGGCCATCTTGATGTTGGCGCCTTGCCTGTATGCCGGTGAGGCCGTTAAATATGACGTGGCGGGCGAACCATTCGAAGGTTTCATGGAAAAGGGCGCGGAAAACGCTCCGCTTGTTTTGCTGGTCCATGACTGGGATGGTCTTACCGGTTACGAGGTGAGGCGGGCCGGCATGCTGGCGGAAATGGGCTATTCGGTTTTTTGCGCCGATCTGTTTGGGGCGGGCATACGTCCGACGGAGCTGGCGGATAAGCAGAAGTGTACCAGCCTGCTGGATTCGGACCGGCCCCGCATGCGGACCTTGATGCAGGGTGCGCTCGATGCGGCGAAGGCGCAGGGCTTGAATGTGGAAAACTGCGTGGCTATGGGATACTGCTTTGGCGGGACGGCGGTGCTGGAGTTTGCGCGATCCGGCGCCGATCTGAAGGGCTGGGCCACGTTTCACGGTGGGCTCTCGTTGCCGGCCGATCAGGATTATTCAAAAGTGTCGGGGGAATTTCTGATCATGCATTCCATAACCGATGGCATGACCCCATTTTCCGAGCTTGCCGAAGGGCTGGAAAAAGCCGGCGTTGGTGCGCAATTGACCTGTTATTCCGGCGCGCCGCACGGGTGGACCGTATTCGGATCGGATCGTTATCGAGAAAAGCAGGACAAGGAATCATGGGCGCTCTTTAAGAATTTTTTGAAGGCGGTGCTGGTGGACTGATTAATCGAATCGAGGATCTTGATCAATTTTACATTTGAGACAATGGACATGCTGGAGATACAGCTTGATAACCTCATCATCTGATTTGGATCTAAGCCATGCGATCCGTTCCTCCACTGGCATCTGTCGGATTTCATGCAACGGGCAATCTTCCGGGTTGTCTCCGAGAGGGCATCGCAAGATACGACCGGACATTGCAATCCGGGCTTCTTCGGCCGTTGGTGGTATTGTATCCATTAGAATAGGTGATATTGCTTTACGTAATTCTACGAAGAATCACAGGCATGTCAAATGTTCGGCACATACTATATCTGTAAACAGAGGTTGTTGTGCGCGGTGTGCCGGTGGAGCACGTTGCCTGTGCTGCCAAGGAAAAGGTGTAGCCAACGCTTAACCCAGAAGGGGAAAGCGTTTTTCTAAAATGGACATAACTGTGTAAGGAGAAAAAAATGAAAGCAGCAGTAGCAAGTTTGGTTAATGCATTGATCCTGATTGGATTCGGAGTGTGGGCTTATTTCGGTTCCGAGACGCCGTCAAAGACAGCGTTTATCCCCGTTGGTTTCGGTGTGGTTTTGATCGCCCTCTATAAAGGGGTGAAGAAAGAAGATAAAATTATCGCCCATGTTGCGGTGCTTTTGACGCTTTTGATTCTCGGGGGACTGGTGAAACCGTTGCTCGGTGCGATGGATAGAGGTGACGGGCTGGCCATTATGCGGGTAGTGGTGATGATCGTTTCCACACTAGTAGCCCTTTTCTTCTTCATCAAGAGCTTCATCGACGTCCGTCGTGCCCGCGCCGCTGCGGCCAAGGCCGCTGGTGAAGTTTGAGGATTGCGGTTTGGGGGTTGAGGCTCTTGTGCTTCAAACTCCCATCTCCAAACCACAGTCTGTCGAGTGACAAAGGAGCGAGACCATGGCTTACGACGAAGGATTGGCGGAACGGATCCGGAATGTGCTGAACGATGTGCCGGATGTTGCCGAAAAGAAAATGTTCGGCGGTCTCTGCTTTATGGTTTCGGGCCACATGTGCTGCGGGATTGTTGACGATGTCCTCATGGCCAGGGTGGGGCCGGAGCAGTATGGGCAGTGTCTGAGCCTTCGCCATGCGCGCGAAATGGACTTCACCGGAAAGCCCTTGAACGGGATGCTCTATGTCGACCCCGAAGGCATATCGGAGGATGATGACCTCGTAGCGTGGACCAGCCGCTGCCTTGATTTTGTGAAAACCCTTCCGCCAAAATGACGGGTTTCTCAGGGTCAGGATGACCCGGCCGGAGACCGGTTCTGGACGTAAAATTTTTCAACGGTCGAGAATAACAAGAATGGCGTTGACATAGAGAGCTCTATAATGCAGAGTACTATGTGCTATGAAAAAAGAGATGTCAGTCGAGAAGGCGAGGGCGGCGCTTCGGGATCTCGAGCGGATTCGTGCACGGGCAAGGAACCGAGTCTTTGCCGAATTTGCTTCTATTCCTCTAATGTTATGGGGGTTGATATGGGCGTTTTGTCATCTGAATGGATATATCTTTCTTCAGCATGGTAAGGATCTGTTCAGCCGGCACCCTGATGCAACGGCACCTGTGATTGTCTGGAGCGGTCTGGTTGTGACCTTTGTGTTCATTATCGTGAAGTTGAGGTTTTTCAATCCGGTTCGTTCGGAGGGCTCGTGGTGCTATCGGTATCGCGCGCCGCTACTGACGGTGGTCTGGTTTGTGTTCCATGCTTTTGCATCTGAGCTGCATGAATTTGATAACGGCCTGCAGATGAATGCATACAATTCCATGTATTGGATGTTGCTGTTCATCGTATACGGTTTGTGGCTGGCCAGCGGGTTGTTTTTGTGGGTTGGCGTGCTGGTGTGTTGTTGGACATTCTTGGGTTATCAATTCATGCCGGAGCAGTATCCTCTGCTGATGGGCTTCGGGTCAGGGGGAACCTTATTTTTCGGGGGTCTCTATTCTGTCATTCGGTGTCGGCGTGAGAAGTCGGAGGGTCCCGATGAGCCGGGAAGCGGGGTCGCGTAAAATGCTGGATGCCGTCATACACCAGCCGGTAAGGCTTCGGATCATGTCGGTGCTGGTCGATCTGGGGCCGGGTGATGAAGTGGATTTTACCTACCTGAAAAAGTTGCTGGGATTGACCGATGGCAATCTTGGGGCACATCTGTCGAAGCTTGAGCAGGCGGATTATATAAGGATCAATAAAATGTTTGTTGATCGGAAGCCGCGGACTTACGTGCAGATTTCCGGTAAGGGACGCGATGCCTACGAGGCGCATGTCCGTGTGCTGAAGCAGATTATCGAATCGGGGGATAACACGGGAGGGGGAAAATGAAAATTCAAACAACGAAGATTGCCTGGGTGCCGGTCGTAGTGCTGGTTGTTGTGGTGAGCGTCGGTTCCTTTTATCTCGGATCGAGACACGGTGCCGCCAAAGTTCAGGCAACCATTGTGGAACGGCAGGCGGCTGCAGTTGTGATCAAGGACGAGTCAGGGCTGGATGAGGAAAGGGTGATCCGTCCTGTCGCGGAAGGGTCGGGTGCATCTGACCCGCACGCTGTTGAAGCGGTAGCCGCGTATGCCACGCGCCAGAATATCGAGTCGGAGCAGAAGCAGCGCCTGATGCGCAATCTGGAAAACAATCTGTCGATGCCTGGTATGAGCCAGATCATTCAGGATCAGCAGCGTGTGCTGATGGCGGATCAATTTCGGGATCTGATCGAAGCCTACGGGCTCAACGATGAAGAACAGGATTATTTCCTGGATCTACTGACCGCCCGCCGGATGTATGAAGTAGATATGGGCATGAAGCTGATGACCGGCATGTTGTCGGAGGACGAGCGCAATGAACTGTTGGCACGGGTCGGGGCCGGGATTGATGAGATGAACAAGGAAATCGACTGGTTCCTCAACAGCGAAAAGGATAGCGGTTATTTCAATTACTATGAACAGACCGAAGGTGAGCGTACCTTTATCGGCGAGGTAGGCGCGCATCTCAGCCAGGAAGGGCATCCGCTGGAAAAGGGCGCCGGTGAAGCACTGGTTGCCATTATGCATGACGAGATAAGCAACTATCCCTTCAGCGTGCAGTTTGAGGAAAATGGGCAACCGGTCTTTACGCGGTTTACCCCGGGCAACATCGATACGTTCGTGAGCGAGATGCAGGGCTTGCGCGATCCCATTATTCAAAATGCGTCGCAGGTACTCAATCGGCAGCAGTTGGATTTGTTCGCCAATTCGTTCGATCGGTATGTGGCTTTATATGATCAGCGCCTCCGCATGGTGCAGCAATTGTTTAATCCGCCGCAGTAGTTGCGTGGTAGAAAACATCTAAAACTCGCGATGATTACGGCTAAAAGGGCATTCCTTGTGCCGGTGGGCAGTTATTCGACGGTTAAAAATGCTTTCGCAAAACACGCTTTATTAGCGGGTTAAGGGATTGGTTAAAAATAATACGAAAAAACGGTTGCGGCAAAAACGATTCTGACTACTATCCGTCCCCCTGTTCACGACACACCGACCGCAGCGCGGCAGGTTGAGCGAACAGGAATTGTTCTTTGGATACAGCATAAACAACGAGGTCGACGGTCTGAAAGTATACCGCCCACTGTGACGCAAAACGAGCTGCTAGCCGTTAATGCCGATCGGGCTAATTCTTGAGGTTCTTGAGACTAGCTAAGCGTTGTTTTCGTCTGTTGAAAATAATTTGATTTTCGGGTTGATCGAAAAATTTCGATCGCTACTATGGCCCGCCTTGTCCAACAAAAGCTGATTGTTGAAACACACATTTTGGCCGGACGGGAAGCCCTTAAATGGGCAAACAATGATCTTTGATACATGAAATAAAAAAGTGGAACTTTCGGGTTGATCGAAACAAAACGATCGCTACTATGACCCGCCTGCTTAACCAAATAGATCGCATCCGATGATGTGAATTTCGAGGTGGGCAGCGTGTTCTTAAAAAACTTGAACTTTCGGGTTGCGTGATCCAAATGGATCTATACTATGGCCCGCCTTGTTTGAAACAAACGGACCGCTGAGCGGTTAACGTCGAATCAAGCAAATGTTCTTAGTAAACTTTTTTACAGAAAGCGGTTGACTCAATCAACGAGTTTGATAAGTTGTCCGCCGCTTCAACGGAAAAGCCGCTGAAACATACGGCCCGAAAGTTGAAGCATTTTTGTTCTTTGAAATCAGAATAACTCATAAGATATGACAACATGTAAGAAGCATCGCTTCGAATCAGAAGTGGTGCGGTTTGTTATAGCCAATGCTTTGAAACTGTCGATTGTCGTTTCGGCGACAAGCGAGTTTTAATATGCGAATTATATAGAAACAGGATTTTAACCTAATCATTTTTTAAATTTGATGGAGAGTTTGATCCTGGCTCAGAACGAACGTTGGCGGCGTGGATTAGGCATGCAAGTCGAGCGGGATCTAGCTTTTTCAATTCTTCGGAAGAGAAGTTGCTAGTGAGAGCGGCGAACTGGTTAGTAATAAATGGGTAATTTACCTCTTTGTTCGGGATAGCCCGTGGAAACGCGGATTAATACCGGATGTGTTCAGGTGCTGCATGGCACCTTATATAAAGGCGGGGATTCTTCGGAACCTGTCGCAAAGAGATAGGCCCGTTTCCTATCAGCTTGTTGGTGAGGTAATGGCTCACCAAGGCTTACGGGTAGTTGGTCTGAGAGGATGATCAGCAACACTGGGACTGAGACACTGCCCAGACTCCTACGGGAGGCTGCAGTCGAGAATCATTGTCAATGCACGAAAGTGTGAACATGCGACGCCGCGTGGAGGAAGACGGCCTTTGGGTTGTAAACTCCTGTCAGCAGGGAGTAAGGGTGGTATATCTAATACATATGCCATTTGATAGTACCTGCAGAGGAAGTCACGGCTAACTCTGTGCCAGCAGCCGCGGTAATACAGAGGTGGCGAACGTTGTTCGGATTTACTGGGCGTAAAGGGTCCGCAGGCGGTCTTGTGTGTCGGATGTGAAAGCCCACGGCTCAACCGTGGAATTGCACTCGAAACTGCAAGACTAGAGTACTGGAGGGGAGAAGGGAACACTTGGTGTAGCGGTGAAATGCGTAGATATCAAGTGGAACACCGGTGGCGAAGGCGCTTCTCTGGACAGATACTGACGCTCATGGACGAAAGTTAGGGTAGCGAAAGGGATTAGATACCCCTGTAGTCCTAACCGTAAACGGTGTGCGCTAGGCGTGGGTGGCTTTACCCCCATCCGTGCCTGAGCTAACGCATTAAGCGCACCGCCTGGGGAGTACGGTCGCAAGATTAAAACTCAAAGGAATTGACGGGGACCCGCACAAGCGGTGGAGCATGTGGCTTAATTCGATGCAACGCGAAGAACCTTACCTGGGCTTGACATCTAGCTGCATACGACCCGAAAGGGACGTAGCCTTCGAGGGTGCTAGACAGGTGCTGCATGGCTGTCGTCAGCTCGTGCCGTGAGGTGTTGGGTTAAGTCCCGCAACGAGCGCAACCCCTGTGTTTAGTTGCCATCAGTTCGGCTGGGAACTCTAAACAGACTGCCTGTGAAAGCAGGAGGAAGGTGGGGATGACGTCAAGTCAGTATGGTCCTTATGTCCAGGGCTGCACACGTGCTACAATGGGATGTACAGTGGGAGGCTAAGCCGCGAGGTGGAGCAAATCCTCAAAACATCCCCCAGTTCGGATCGTAGTCTGAAACTCGACTGCGTGAAGTTGGAATCGCTAGTAAAGGCGTATCAGCTACGACGCCTTGAATACGTTCCCGGGTCTTGTACACACCGCCCGTCACATCATGGAAGTGAGTTGCACCCGAAGTTGTTGATCCAACCCGTCTAGGGAGGAAGGCACCTAAGGTGTGATTCATAACTGGGATGAAGTCGTAACAAGGTAGCCGTTGGGGAACCAGTGGCTGGATCACCTCCTTTCTAAGGAGAAGGCCTATCGCAAGATAGGACCTAGGGTAACACCCTTCGGGGTGTGGCATTTGGAAACATCTGCCGCAAAGTTTTTTGGCTAACAAACCGCACCATTTCTGGAGCGAAGCCATCTTATGGGTTATTCGCGCAGGACAAACGCCAAACTGGGGGTATAGCTCAGCTGGGAGAGCGCCTGATTTGCATTCAGGAGGTCATCGGTTCGATCCCGTTTACCTCCACCATTTTAGAATGCGGGCGTGTAGCTCAGTTGGTTCGAGCGCATCCCTGATAAGGATGAGGTCACAGGTTCGATTCCTGTCACGCCCACCATTCAATTCCGGCGTCCTGCATTAAGATTTTCCGCAATAATGCGGAGTGTTCTTTGACAATTGCATAGTATTGAATAACTGCAACAAGCGCATGTATGCTTTATATATATGTTACTTATTAATTAGTAACCTTGATTTGATCAAGCTACTAAGGGCGTACGGTGGATGCCTTGGCATCAGTAGGCGATGAAGGACGTGCTAAGCTGCGATAAGCTTCGGGGAGAGGCAAAGACTCTTTGATCCGGAGATTTCCGAATGGGAA
>JBNKSB010000059.1:0-21266 GCA_050297095.1 Pontiella sp.
CGATCATTGCCGTGGCAGGGGCCTTGGCCGAGGGAACGACGGAAATTCGCGATGCCGCCGAGTTGCGAGTGAAGGAATCGGACCGCATTGCCGAGATGGTGAAAAACCTGCGGCTGTTTGGCGTGGAGGTCGAAGAGAAGGATGATGGCATGATCGTAGCGGGGCCGGCCACCTTGCAAACGCCGAACGTCGTGATCGACAGCCGCGGCGACCACCGCATCGCGATGTCGATGGCTGTTTTGAATACGTTCAGTGATGGCCCGGTAACGATTGAAAATGTCGGGTGCGTCAATACGTCGTATCCCGAGTTCTGGAAGCACATGGAACAGTTGGGTGGAAAGGTTGAGTAACGAGTGGAAGATGTGAAAACAATTGCAATCGACGGGCCATCAGCCTCGGGGAAATCGTCGGTTTCCAAAGGGGTAGCCAAAGCGCTTGGCTTTATCTATGTGGATTCCGGTGCGCTTTACCGAGGAGTGACATGGCAGGCATTACGGAAGGGCGTTGATACAAAAGATTCGAAGGCCGTGATCGAAGCCATGCATAATGCCGAGTGGGATTTTTTCGTGCAGGACGGAGCGACGGTATTTTCCATCAATGGCGATGTGCCGGTGCAGGAGCTGCGCGAAAAAGATGTCCGCGAGTCAGTGGCTGATGTGGCCGCCATTCCGGATGTCCGTCAATTTGTTGTGGATAGTCTGCGGTCCCTGGCCAGTTTTGGTTCGTTAGTAATGGAAGGACGCGATATCGGCACCGTGGTATTTCCGGATTCCCCCTACAAGTTCTATCTCGACGCCGACCCGGAAGAACGTGCGATGCGGCGTTACCGAGAGCTGGTGGCCGCCGGAGAAGACGAGAAGGCGCATGAAGTGATGGAAAGCTTGAAGAAGCGCGACAAGATTGACTCAACCCGCAAAACGGACCCCCTTGTGGTGGCTCCGGGAGCCCGGGTCATTGACAGCACATCGATGAGCCTAGAGGAAGTTATCCGTACGGTGACCGATACGGTTACGGAGTGAATGAAATGATTGATCCCATAAAACATGAAGTCATGGCGGATATGCGAGTGTACCAGGTGTCCACGCGTCTCTTTAAAGTATTCCTTTTGATTTGGCACCGCCTGCGGATTCGTGGTGCGAAGAATATTCCAGAACGGGGTGGAGTGCTGATTGCCTCGAACCATGCCAGCTTTCTCGACCCACCGGTGGTCGGGGTGGGATATCGTGGCCGCCCGGTGCATTTTATGGCGCGCGATACCCTCTGGAATTCCAAGTTCGGAACTTGGTGGATGGATGCGGTCGGATGCATTCCTGTCTCACGCGGCACCGGTGACATGCGGGCGCTGAAACTGACGATCAAGGCGCTCAAGGAAGGCAAGGCCGTATCCATGTTCCCGGAAGGAACGCGAACGGAGGACGGCGAGCTGCAGGATGCCAAAGGCGGCATCGGTTTTATTATCGAAAAATCCGGTTGCGTGGTGGTTCCCGCCTATATCGATGGAACCTACAAGGCGCATCCCAAGGGATCGAAATGGATCAAGCCCTGCAAGGTGACCGTTACCTACGGCAAGCCCATTACCCAGGAAGATTTTCAGGCGCTGGGCCGCGGGCGCGATGCTTACGAAAAGCACGCCGCGCTCATCATGCAACGCATTGCCGACCTGAAAAACGGGAAGTAAGTGCCTGACGTCATTGAAATTTTTACCGATGGCGCGTGCAAGGGGAATCCCGGTCCGGGCGGCTATGGTGTAGTGCTGATTTGCGGGAGCCGGAGAAAAGAACTCTCCGGCGGATTCCGTAAAACCACCAACAACCGGATGGAGCTATTAGCCTGTATCGAAGGATTGAAGGCGTTAAAGCAACCATCCACAGTGGTGCTGACGAGCGACTCGAAATACGTCGTCAACACCATGGTGAAAGGCTGGGCCAAAAGATGGCGGTCCAAAGGGTGGAAACTTTCTCCGTCCAAGCCCGCCAAGAATCCCGACCTGTGGGCGCAACTACTTGATCTCTGCGAGGAACACATCGTCGATTTCCAATGGGTCAAGGGGCACAACGATCATCCCGAAAACGAACGGTGCGATGTCCTGGCCGTTGCCGCATCCAACGGAAAAGAGCTACCCGTTGATCTCGCATTCGAAGGGCTCGGTCCAACGCTTCCCAAAGACGATCTCTTCAGTCTTTAACGGCGGAGATAAAGCTTGGCGCAACCGATGGCATCGGACAAGGCTTCGTGGTGGTTGAGCGGAATGCCCAATCGTTCGCAGCAGCTATTCAGCCGGTAGGGTACGAATCCTTTGGCTTTGTAGATGCGCATAGTGCATTCCCATCGATCGGCTAGTCTGAGCTCGCCGTAATGCAGACCATAATATTCCATCGTGCGCTTTAGGACGGAACGGTCGAATACCTCGTTATGGGCAACAAGGGTGCGGTGATGCAACCGATCACGGATTTCCGGATAGACGACGTCGAAAGTAGGGGCATTCAGCGTGTCCTGCGGCTGGATGCCGTGCACTGCGATGTTCATGCCTGAATAGAAATTTCCCGGAGGCTGGATCAGGGAATAGTACTCCTCGGTAATGATTCCGTTTTTCACGGTCACGATTCCGACGGCGCAGGCACTGTCGCGCTTGCCTGTTGCGGTTTCAAAGTCGATGGCTGTAAAATTCATTTGGAGAAGGTAGCAATTGCAATTGCACTATTCGAGCTTCATCCCCCTGTAGATTGTATGCATATTGATCGTGTCACCGCGCGGTGAATGAAAAGGAACACAGTGCACCGCGCTATCCCGTGACATTTCAACGCCTGATCCACTAGCTGGCGCTGATGAGGCGAAGCGAGTCAAGGCGCAGGCGGGCGGCTGCCAGTTTTTCATCGAGCTCGGCGATGGCGGCGCGCGCGTGGGCAAGTTCTTCGTCCCGTATGTTGTCGTTGACCTGCTTGAGATATTCGAGTCGCTTGTAGTCTGTTCCCAATGTTTCGAGCATGCGTTGGCGCGCGTCGGCAATGATGGATCCGGCGGCTTGATCAGCGAGTTCTCGACTTGCTTCAATCATCGAGGGGATCATTTGCGTCCGGATCGATTCATGTTCCAGCAGTTTCCATGGTTCGCTGTCTTTTAGGTGCGGCGTCATGGTTTCAGCAACGGCGTTGCCGGCATGGTCGACCGTGATGTTGAGTGGGGTGGGAGGCAGGAACCGATCGATATTGAGCCCCGGTGGTGCCACCGTTTCCAGTACATAGATGGCTTGAAGCTTTAGCGGAAGGTCCTGGGCAGGATCGATGGCCATGGCGCAACTGCCCCGTTCAGACCCGAGAATCAGTTCGGCAGCGCCGGTCACCATCGGGTGATCCCAGCTCATCAGCACGGCATCGGGGCGGATCAGTGCCTCATCTCGATTGAATGTGATCAGGATGCCGTCGGCGGGAAGCGGGAACCATTCGTCGAACATTTGGTCGGGGCGAAGGTGGAAGGTGGTTGCGTCCAGTGCCTCGGCATGCACACCGTACTGGTCGAACATCTGGAGCAGATAGGTTTCCAGATCCGCCGATTGTTCAACCTTGCGGATCTGCTGGGCGATGGCATCGCCGATATCGGGACGGAAGGAGGAGAGTTCCAGCAGGCGGTCCCGTCCCACGGCAATCCGAGTACGAAGTTCTTCGTAGAAGGCATGAGTCTCAGCAATGACTTTATCCGTAACGTCATCCAGTCGGGATTCAAAGCGTTCCAACAGCTCGAAGCCCCCGACGACCGGTTCGGCAAAGGCATTAAGCCCTTCATGTAGCCAGCGCACCACATGCTCCTCCGCCGTTCCCGTGAGGTAGGGTACGTGGATGTGGACATCGTTGCGTTGGCCGATTCGGTCGATTCGTCCGATGCGTTGTTCCAGCAACTCGGGATCGCGCGGTAGATCAATCAGGACGAGATGCGAGGCCATCTGGAAGTTACGGCCTTCACCGCCCATTTCCGAGACCACCATGATGCGGGCACCTTCCGGTTCGGCAAACCAAGCCGCTTGGCGGTCGCATTGCACCAGCGGCATTTTTTCATGAAAATGGGCGACATCAACACCGGATCGGCCTTTGATGGCTTTGACGATCGCTGCGACTTCGGTGCGTGTTTTGCCTATGACCAACACCTTTTCCTGCGGATGACTGTTTACAAAGGCAAGCAACCAGTTGATGCGCGGATCGTCCGGACCCAGCAATGCGACTCCGTCTGGAAGCTTCAGAGGAATAGGGTCGGGGAGTCGCTTGGGGAACCCGCTCACGCATTTCCGGGTGTTACGGAAGATAACGCGCCCAGGGCCGTGACGGTCCAGTGCCTGGGCCAGCTCTTGCGAATCCATCGCCTCCAGGCGGTCGCCAATATCCTCGGCGACCACGGCATAGCGATCATGCTCGATCCTGTAGGTTTCAAAATCGGGGTAACGTTGTGGGTCGAGTAGCCGCAAGCGCGCAAAATGACTTTCAAGGCCCATTTGTTCGGGACTGGCCGTAAGCAGCAATAGACTTGGAATGCTTTTGGCCAGATGCTCAACGATGTCGTATTCGGGACTGGTTTGTTCCGGCGACCAGTGAAGATGGTGGGCTTCGTCGACAATGAGCAGATCCCAGTCGCACGTGATGGCTTGAATGGCTCGCTGCGGATTGTTCGCGAGAAACTCGATGTTGGTCAGGACCAGTTGGTCGTCGAGAAATGGATTGGCGCTGGTATCGTTTGCTTCGATGCTCGCACAACGTTCCTCGTCGAAGATGCTGAACGAAAGGTTGAAGCGGCGCAGCAACTCTACAAACCACTGGTGAACGAGGGCGTTGGGGACAAGGATCAGTACGCGCTGGACCAACCCGCAGACCATCAAACGATGAAGAATGAGACACGCTTCGATGGTTTTCCCCAGACCCACCTCATCGGCCAGCAGGACGCGCGGTAAGGGGCGGTCGCTTACTTCCTGTGCAATGTAGAGCTGATGCGGCAACAAATCAACCCGTCCACCCAGCAGGCCGCGCACCGGCAGACTGCTGTAGCGGTGGCGCGCGTTCATGGCCGCAAACCGCAGGTCGAATAGTGCGTTGGTATCCACATGGCCGCCCAGTAAGCGGGTTTCCGGCCGGTCGAAGCTCGAGGTGTCGCAGAGGTCGGTTTCGCTTAGCCGTGTGCCGTCCTCTGCTCCATAGGTGAGCAGACCCGTCGTGCTATCCTCTTCGATGGCTGAAACCGTCAGCCAAACGCCTTCGCGCGACTCAATCTCGTCGCCTGCCGCGAAGCGCACCCGTTTCAGGGGCGCGTTGCCGATCGCGTAGTGGCGTGTTTCTTTGGCCGCGTGAAAAAGCACCTGCACGGTGCGCGGGGTGACATCAACGACCAGTCCCAACCCGAGTTCGGGTTCGGTCTCGCTAATCCATCGTTGTCCAGGAAAGTATTTTTGCATGGCGGCGAAGAGTACGGCATTGCCGGGCGTGTTGAAACCATGGAACGTCGGGAAATTTTTGTCAGGATGTGCGTGGAGGATGAGTGTGCCGTGCTTGTCTCCACAAGCTTCGCGGGTTACCAAAGCTGAGGACAGCGGCAGAATTAATGTCTGTCTAGTGGCGGGATTTCATGGTATTCCTCTTTTAAAATCATGCATAGGAGGATCAAGGGATGAGTAATGTTCGCTACGAGACAAAAACCGGTTCACAGAATGCGTTCTATCGAGGGGTCTGCGAGCGGCTTGACCAGATGTCGTCATTTATCAACCTGGATCCCAAGGTGCATGCCATCTTGAGCCAGCCAAAGGCGGAACTGATGATCCACTTTCCCGTTCGGATGGATGACGGCAGCTATAAGCTTTTCAAGGGATACCGGATCCAGCACAACAACCTGCTGGGTCCGTACAAGGGCGGCATGCGTTTTGCCGCAGACGTCAGCCTGGACGAGGTCAAGGGGTTGGCGATGCTGATGACGCTGAAATGCGCGTTGGCCAAGCTGCCGTTGGGCGGTGCCAAGGGGGGAGTCAAATATGATCCCAACGCGCATTCCGAAGACGAGAACCAGCGAATCACCCGCCGCTTTACCCTTGCCCTCGGCCACAATATTGGTCCGAGCACCGATATTCCCGCTCCAGACATGGGGACCAACGCCCAGACCATGGACTGGATCATGGACACCTATCATAATTTATATGGGCGTAAGATTGAGGACAAAGCTGTCGTGACCGGGAAGTCGGTGGCGTGTGGCGGAAGTGCAGGGCGCGCCAGCGCAACCGGCTATGGTACGGTCTATTGCCTGACGGAATGGGCAAGAGACAGGGGGCTATCACTGGAAGGGTTGCGATTTTCCATTCAGGGCTTCGGGAATGTCGGGTCGCACGCCGCAATCAAGCTGGAGGAGCTCGGCGCCAAGCTGGTTGCGGTGAACGATCATACTGCGACGTTGATCAACAACGAGGGTGTCTCCGCCGTCGAATTGTCGGCCTACGATAAGAAAAACCGCGGGATCAAGGGGTTTCAGCCGGCACACGAAGTCGATGATGTGAACCAGTTCTGGATTCATGATACCGATGTCATGCTGTTGGCGGCCAAGGAAAACACGGTAACGCGGAGCAATGCCGGATTTATTCGCGCAAAGGTCGTTGTTGAAGGTGCTAATGGGCCGATTACACCGGAAGCAGAAGAATTATTGCTACACAACAACGTTCCAATCATTCCCGATATTCTAGCCAATATGGGCGGGGTGATTGTCTCCTATTTCGAGTGGGTCCAGAATCGGAACAGCGAATATTGGAATACGGAGACGGTCGATGCCAAGCTGCGTGAAAAAATTATCGGTGCTTATCGTCAGGTCATCAGCATATCGAAAGAGCATGGGCTTGGCATGCGCAAGGCCGCGTACGTCGAAGCCCTCAGGCATCTCGAAGATGTCTACCTCAGACGTGGCGTCTGGCCGTGATCCTGCTTTTTGTGCCTGTTGTATTCACCCAGCCTCCAGCTGACGAGAGAGGGTGGCCACGGAGAACGTGCCGGGGCACGGAGGTTGTGTGTGTTTTACTCCGTAAGTCTCTGTGTTCCCTGTGGTTTGTTATCCGCTTATGGGCTGCCGTGGACACGGAAGTCGGATTTGTGTGCTGCGGCGGGGTCTTCACTCCGGATGGTGTCGGCAAAGGCCGGTTATCCCACCAAAAAAAGCCATTTGTTCCCGTTCTGTTTTTTGCGTGAAATCGGGGCGGGGCACCTGTAGATTCTGTCCTTCATTTTCAGTAACGGAGAATGGTGAACGATAATGATCGTCCATGGACACGAATGAAAATGAAACAGACGCATGTGTAGCTGCCGGGAAAACAAGCCTTATGCAGTCCAGGTAAATAAACATTTTACGATCCGGCTCATATTAGCGTTTATTAACGAGAATTAGCGGTTTCTTTATTTTTTGGGAGAACGAAGACATGGCAAAGCAGAAGAAGACGGCGATTGTGCCGACACGTGACGAAAACTATCCTGAATGGTACCAGCAGGTTGTGCGCGCAGCAGATCTAGCTGAGACCAGTGATGTGCGCGGATGCATGGTGATTAAGCCATGGGGCTATGCCCTCTGGGAAAACATCCAGCGCAGTCTGGATAGGATGTTCAAGGAAACCGGCCATGTGAACGCTTATTTCCCGCTCTTCATTCCGAAAAGCTATCTGGAAAAGGAAGCCGAGCACGTCGAAGGTTTTGCCAAGGAATGCGCCGTGGTTACGCATCATCGCCTCGAACAGGGCGAAGACGGAAAACTGCATCCGGCGGGTGAGCTGGAGGAACCGCTGATTGTGCGGCCGACGTCTGAAACCATCATTGGCGCCACCTTTGCCAAATGGGTGGAGAGCTACCGCGATCTGCCGCTGTTGATCAACCAATGGGCTAATGTCGTGCGTTGGGAAATGCGTACGCGCCTATTTCTGCGTACGGCCGAATTCCTGTGGCAGGAGGGGCACACCGTGCACGAGTCGTCGGATGAGGCGTGGGAAGAAACGCGGCTGATTCTGGATCTCTACAAAAAGTTTGCGGAAGAATACATGGCGATGCCGGTGCTGGTGGGTGAAAAGACGGCGGGCGAGCGTTTTCCCGGTGCGGTAAGCACGTTGTGCATCGAAGCCATGATGCAGGATCGGAAGGCACTGCAGGCGGGAACGAGCCATTTTCTCGGACAGAATTTTGCGAAGGCGTCGAACATTCAGTACAGCAGTCGCGAAGGCAATCGCGAATTTGCATGGACCACTTCGTGGGGGGTATCAACCCGTCTGATCGGTGGGATGATTATGACCCACGGTGACGACGATGGAATGATTATGCCGCCGCGTCTGGCACCGCAGCACGTGGTGCTGCTGCCGATCATCCGCAAGGAAGAAGAGCGGGAGGCGGTCATGGCCTACTGCAACGAAATTGCCGCCGGCCTGCGGAAGCATCGGTTCCACGAGCGCGATGTGGAGGTGGTTGTCGATGATCGCGACATCAATGCCGGAGAAAAAGGCTGGAGTTGGGTCAAAAAGGGCATTCCGGTCCGTGCCGAAATCGGTCCGCGGGACATGGCCAAGAACGCGGTCTTCATGGCGCGCCGGGACACCAACAAGAAGGAAGGCGTCGGTAGGGACGAATTTGTGAATGGCATCGTGGAACTGCTGGAAGATATCCAGCAGAACCTGTTGCGGCGGGCGATGGACTACCGAGCGGAAAATACGAGGGAAATTGATTCCTACGCTGCGTTTGTGGAATTTTTTACGCCGGAAAACAAGGAGCGTCCGGAAGCGCATGGCGGTTTTGCGATGAGCCATTGGTGCGGTGGTACGGACTGCGAGGAAAAGATCAACGACGAGTTGTCGGTGACGATCCGGTGCATACCGTTCGACCGCGAGTCAGGAGGGGCCGGACAGTGCGTGTGTTGCGGTAAACCCAGTCCGGGACGCGTTGTTTTTGCCAAGAGTTATTAACGTGATGCGTAACGAGTAATGCGTTATTAAATTGCCCCTGCGGCATCCGTAACCTAAATTAAACTAATTATGCGAATTTCTTCATTTTTTCTGATGTATTTCCTGCTCGGGGTTGCCGTCGCGGGCCCTGTTGCAACGGTGATGGCCGAGTCGTCCTATGTGGTCGAAGAGGAAGGGAGGGGCACCTGGCGGGCCATTTTTGACAAAAAAGAGGATACTTCCGCAGGGCAGTGGGAGTATGCCCGCGCAACTCAAAACAAGGGAAGGTTGCGTAAGGCGGACCGGCGCATGCTGTATTTGGTCCGGCGGTGGCCCAACAGCAAAGAAGCGCCATGGGCAGCTCGCGCTCGGGCCGATATGCTTTTTTCCCGCGGCAAGCTCGATGATGCGTTCGATGCCTACCAATACTTGATCGACAATTATTCCAGCCGCATGGCGGATTATGATGCCGTACTGGAAAGCCAGTTTGAAATTGCGAAACGGATCATGAACCATCGTCGCATGCGTTGGTTTTTTGGAGGATTCCGTTCCCCGGAATATGCTGTACAATATTTTGAAACCATCATCCGCAATGGCCCCCAGGGGTCGCGTGCGGCCGAAGCCCAGTACATGATCGGGCAGTGCCATCAAGAAGAGGATGACTACGAATTGGCCATCGCAGCGTACGGACTGTTGGGATATCGCTATCCCGACAGCCGGTTTGCTGAACAGGCTGCATGGCAGCAAATTACCTGCTTGAGCGAACTGCACGAGGAATTTCCGAGCAGTCCCGATGTGTTGGATCGGTTGCTGACGGCAACAACCGTGTTTCTGTCGACATTCCCGTCGTCGGATTACAAGTCGCAGATCATCCAGTTGCGCAACGTGCTTTATGAAACCAAGGCCGGTGGGGTTTATGATACGGCTGCGTTTTATGCTCGTGTGCCCAAGAAGCCCCGCGCCGCCATTATCTATGACAAGGCGTTGATCGAAGAATACCCGAAAAGCCGACTGGTACCTCGCTCCCAGAAGCGCATTGACGAGCTTGAGGAGATGTTGGCCCAGCCTGAAGAGGAGCGAGCCCCGGTTGCCCCGCACTCCAAACCCCTTCCATTCGGGTAAAGGAAATACGGTATGCTGAAGGTACGAGCTACACTTTTTGTTTTTCTGGGTTTGTTTCCCGTTTCGGTGGTCCATGCCCTTGATGTGGATGTTCCAAAGGACGCGCCGGCAGGGCCCATCGACATTCGTGCGCCGCGGTTGATGATGACCAACGACACGGTATTTGCCAGCGGTGGCGTGACAGGACGATATGAAAATGTGGTGCTCACGGCGGATTCCGCTTCGGCCAATCTGGAAACCGGGGATCTGCACTTGGAAGGGGATATCCATTTTGAACGTGGAAATGTGGTTTGGAATGGAAGCGAACTGGATTACAACTATCGCAACCAGGTTGCTGATTTCGGTCCATCGAGCCTCGATTACGACCCCGTCTTAATGCAGGCCGACCATGTTGAACGAGTTTCTACCAATGAATTCAAGCTGCGAGGTGCCGTTTTTACCACTTGTGCGAAAGATCATCCGCACTACCGGGTGAAGGTCAAGGAAGCCCGCTTGACCGATGAAAAATATCTAACCGCTAAAGGCGCGACGTTCTATCTGGGCCGTATACCGATCTTCTATCTGCCGTACTGGCACCAGACCTTGAGAGACAGCATTTTTAAATTTCGAGCGGGTTATGCCAGTGAATGGGGGGCCTATGGCCAGGTCAAAGCTACGGTGCCATGGACGGATGAGTTTTCTTCGATTTCGGATGTGAACCTTTATAGCCGGCGAGGGGTTGGTCTCGGGCAGGGATTCAAATGGGATTATCCCAGTACGATCGGGGAATTCGAGTCGTTCTATTTGGCGGACCGGGATCCGTATGCCAAATACCCCCTGCCGGTGATCGGTACGGATCGGTATCGGCTGAAGCTGGAAAACCTCCAGTATCTTTCACAGACGCAATATGTGAATACCAAGTGGAACTATCTGAGTGATCCGATCGTCCTGCTGGAATTCTTCCGTTCGGAATACCGGCTTACGGCCCAGCCCGAAAACTATGCCTCATGGGTGTACGGAAACAATTTCGTGGGGAGCGAAGCCTTATTGAACTACCGGCTGAACGACTTCTATGAAAATACCGACCGGATTGAGTATTCACTCGATCTATACCGCACCCGTATTGGGAAGACGCCATTCTATATCCAGAGTGAAAACAGTATTTCCCATCTTGACCGGGTACATCATACCACCAACACGCTACCTGGTTTTGACTCGATTCGTATGGATTCGGCCAACACGCTCTATATGCCGCAACGCTACGGCTTTCTGAGTGTTGTTCCCCGCGCAAGCTACCGCGCCACGTATTATTCCAAGAACCCAAACGATCCGTCGGATGAGTTCCGGGCGATTCCCGGTGCGGGGATTGAGTTTTCGCTACAAGCATCCAAGGTGCTCTCAAACCGGGAGCGTTGGTACGGCACGGGATTGCGGCACAAAATCGAACCGTATCTTGATTACATCTATGAGGATTCTTCAATTGGTACGAACCGATTGTACCAATTTGATTCCGTGGATACGTTGGGTGATGAATACAAGATCAAGGTCGGGGTGCAAAACGTCTTGCAAACCAAAAGAAAAGGCCGTCTTTCGCGATTTATTGATCTGGATTTGTACACACACTATCTGATCGATAGAAACGGTCTTTCGGACAACTTCGATTCGCTCTTTGTCGATGCCCGTATGCCGTTGACCGAGCGGGTCATGGTGGATGTCGATGGAGAAGTGGACTGGAACAATGGGTCGGTTCCATTTTTTGATACCCGGGTGTCCTATAGGAAAAACAGGGATGTGCACCTTTCGTTGGAGCATATCTATTTTACGAGTGCGACGGCCCAAAAAGAATCGCTCTGGATGCCGCGGATCGATCTCTATCCCGAAGGTCGGTACTCGATGTTTGGTTATGCCCGGTACGCAGACAAGTCAGGCGAGTTGGAGGAAGTTTCTGTTGGCGGATACATGAACTGGTGCTGCATGCGCTACGGGCTGGGTTATCATTTTTACGACGAGAACGAGCACAGCATCATGTTCTCGGTCGGTCTGTCGGCGTTCCCGGAAGTCCGCCTTTCCAGCAGCTTCTAATTGATCCGGATCATCTATTTGCCGATCAGCTTGAGAAACTCATTCCGGGTGGATTGATCGCGGCGAAAACTGCCCAGCATGGCCGAAGTGACCATGCATGAGTTCTGTTTTTCCACGCCTCGCATCATCATGCACAGGTGCTGCGCTTCAATGACCACTCCAACCCCTTCGGGTGCGATGGTTTCCATCAGCGAGCTGGCCACTTGGTTGGTCAACCGTTCCTGGATTTGCAGTCGGCGGGCAAAGAGATCCACAATTCGAGCAAGTTTGCTGACTCCGAGCACTTTCCCTTCCGGAATGTAGCCGATATGGCATTTCCCGAAGAAAGGAAGCATGTGGTGTTCGCAGAGGCTGTAGAGTTCGATATCCTTGACGATAATCATATGGTTGTCATCGACCGTGAAGATTGCATTGTTGATGACATCCTCGAGTCGCTGCTGATAGCCCTGGGTTAGAAATTCCATGGCTTTCGCTGCACGGTCGGGGGTGCCAAGCAATCCCTCGCGGTTTGGATCTTCCCCGATGTGTGACAGCACTTCCTTGTAAAGTTCGTTCATGACATTCTCCGTTAACTGGGGAGAAACTATGTTTTCCCGCCGTGTCGCGCAAGTACGATCGCACCTTCAACAACCATCCAGGTTGGATGATGCTTATAAAGGACCCGATCGTGAACCACCCATTTCCCTTGATCATGGAATGGGCGAGGGGGGGCTCACGACCCAAACTTTGAAAACGAGCATATGCACCATGTAAACCACGACCACTTTGAAGTGCGCCAAACCAGAGTGCAATGACCCGCAAGGCCAGTCCACTAGTTCAACTGGTTACGGGCATTCACGAAAACCGTGAGCCGATCAGGGGCCTGATCAGTGCAGGATATGGATTGCAGCTCAATCACGAGTTTGGGGAATATTGCATAGCAGGCGGGTATTTCCATTGGGTGTCGTTTCCCAACGGATATTTCCACCCAGTTGCTGGGTGCGTTGCCGCATGAGTCGTGTTCCCAGTCCGCTTTCAATTTTTTCCGGCAACGGTAATCCGTCGTTGGTTACGGTCAAGAGGTAGGTCTGTTCCCGGACATCAAGTCGAATATCCACCTTCGATGCCTGGGCGTGGCGTACGGCATTGGTGATGGCTTCCTGAGTGATGCGGTAGAGCTGGTGTTGAATGTGGTTGGGTATGTTGCTGTCGCCGGTTTTGAATTCCAGTTCAAACTGCGTTCCCACGGTGTCCGTGAGGTTGTTGGTAATCACTTTCACGGCTTCAACAAATCCTGCTTTCTTGTACTGGAAGAAATGGTCAATGAATTCAAGGTTTTGCACCATGTCGATGCTGTCGGTGATCATGTCGCCCAACTTGGCGGCTTGAATGGAGGCGGCGTTGTTTTCAAACGCCAGCCGGTTGAGTAGCATATTGCTTTCATTCAGCATCCGATTCAGGGAGCTTCCAATATCGCCGAGCAATATGTGGCTAAGCAGTATCTGGGCTGTTTCGTGATTCTGCGAGACATAGTGTTGCAGGCGTTGCAGTTCATCAAGACGTTCTTCAACTGTTTCTACCAGAACACCATTGATATCTTCAATTTTTTGCTTGGAGTACCGCAACAGCGCAACGGCTCCCGAGATCAGCAGTTGGGCCGATATGCCAAAGGGATTGAAGGCTTCCTTCCATAGCGTGGGATCGGCGCTGTTATAGGTCAGAAGAAGATAATGATAGGGGATGCATAACGCCGTGACGATTAAACAACCTAGAAATCCATATAGCCATGCCGCTACCGTGCAGAGCAGAACGGAAAACCCCAGCACGGTTATGCTGAAGGCCGGGAAGATACAAAATGAAAGCAGAATGTAGACTATCCACGCGGACAGCATGGTCACGGATTTTCTGTTTTCTGGGTTAAGCATAGCGGCTTTCAAATGGTGGATGTGCGGTGTGGATGGGGGCGAGGGAAGAAGGAACCGTACATTCAAACTGAATGCTGTTGTCCGGCAAAATGATTGATGTGAGTTCCCCCTCAATCAGCTTTGCCCTGTAGCGCATCAACTCGACAAATATATTGTTGCAGATGTTCATGGGCTCGTTGCACCCATCTATTTTGACCCGTAGCCGATGCGTGTTTCCATTCGAATGGGTCTTGATCAGAATCGAGGTCGGCGTTTCGTAATGCAAGGTATTCAGGATGCACTCATAGACAATGCGGTAAAAATGAATCATTACATTGTCCGGAAACCTTGTTTCCGTGCCGTCAAGCTTTACCTCGAATTTGATTGCAGTGGTTTCCTTGAAATAGGAAATGAGTTCATCGATGGCTGCATCAAAACTGGTTCCCATCATCTTGAACGGGAACAACGTCCGGGAGACTTTCCGGGCAAGGTGTAGGTTTTTTTGAGTGTCGGCAACGATACTGTCGATGTTTTCCACTCCGCATGAACCATGGTTTTTCAGGTTTTCCTGGATAGAACTGCTGAACAAGAGCAAGCCCGTTAGGGTCTGACCAAGGCCGTCGTGGATGTCCTGCCCCAGTTTTCGGCGTGCATTTTCGTCTTCGTCGATTAACTGTTCAATTAATTGGTTGAGCTCACTGGTCCGTTTCCTAACTTCCTGGTCCAGGAGAATCGATGCTTGGCGCAACTCGTCGCGGGTTTGTTTTAATGCCCCGACAATCATGACAACCAAGGCGGAAACGAGGATGCCGGCTACCTTTGTTTGGTATAGGTCGAATTGCATTCCATAGTAATCAAATAGAAAATAGTGGTAGGGCACTTCCGCCAGTAAAATCAGCAATCCCGTTGTTGTCCCATATAGCCATGATCCAATCGCGAGCAGTACAAAGGTTGCGATAGCCGGGTTGCTATTGAGTTTTGGGAAGCAGTAATAAGCGGCCACTGCATAGCTTACCCACAACAATGCGTAAACAATATGTCTAACCTTATCCATTTATTCAAAGATTACTCGGAGAGCAACCGACGAACAACTGTTGTTCTGGAATTTGTTGGCGTGTAACCATGATGGGTAAACCAAGAGACAGGGATGGTGAAGATGTGAGCGGTTGATATACAACCTGTTCCATGAGTTAAATGAGGGAGGTTCCGTTGTTGCTGCTCTGCTAAAAAAAAAGGGCTTCCTCTGTGGAAGCCCGCTTCGAACAATGTGGTTTTTATTTCTTTTCCTGAAGCGTCAGCTTTTTTCCGGAATCAAGCCACTCCGTCAAAATCACCTTGCAATACTTGCTTGTGGAAAGATGCATGGAACCTGCACGCTTTTCTAGTTCGTCTGCCATTTGCTTGGACATGTTTATTCCGATGGTCTTTGTGTTTTTTCCAATAGGATTCGTTGCCATATGTAATACCTCTCTTTTTGTTAAAAGTTTTAAATTTATAATCGGAGGCAGGTAGGCAGTCTAGTAAAAATTACTAAATATTGGACGGTAAACTGCTTTTCTATGCTTTTCATCTTCGCAAGTATACTTTAGTGCTTTGGAAAGGTAAGCATAAATTGCAATGGGGATGGGAATGCGGCACTTGTTTGAGAAAAAAAAAGAATCTCAAAAGAAAGCTCGGAAGAGTCATTGGAAAGAGGATTTTTCAGATTGCGTCGCAATGAAGTTTCTTCCCGACTATTCCGTATGCAAATGCGAAAATAGACGACAATGCAAATTTGCGGCCATGTTTTCGGGGATGATCATTTGCTGCAATCCGGGGCATGAAGACTTCATTCCCGAAGGTTCCGAGTCCTTCGACCCGTACAGTGTGCAGTTCTTTTAGTTTGCAACCCGCTCTTGCCATCACTACAGCGCTGTGTCTATCTTCCGCGCATGTCCCATTCAGAGCAAACCAGCAAAAAAGGTCGCGTTGCGGTTGGCATGAGCGGAGGAACGGACAGTTCCGCCGCCGCCGCACTTCTTGTGGACCAAGGCTATGAAGTTATTGGCCTAACAGCACACATGTGGAAGGACGGTTCACGATGTTGCTCTCTGGAGGATGTCGAACGCGCCCGGCGGGTTTGTACCTATCTGGATATTCGCCACTACGTCGTCAATGCCCAGGAAATCTTTACCGACAAGATCGTGGATCCCTTTGTCGATGCCTATGCCTCCGGCCGGACGCCGTCCCCGTGCATTTATTGCAATTCGTTTGTTAAGTTTGGTTTCCTGATGGACCGGGCCCTGCAGCTTAACTGCGACCATCTGGCGACGGGACATTATGCCCGGGTAGAAAAACTGGCCGACGAAAAATATCATCTTCTGTGCGCCAAGGACCCCACCAAAGATCAGTCATACTTCCTCCACCGTCTAAACCAGAAGCAGCTCGCTTTTCTACTTTTTCCTTTGGCGGGTATGCCTAAGACCTTGGTTAAGGCCTACTCGAAGGATCGCGGTCTGCCGATTGTTCCGCGCGGGGAAAGCCAGGACCTCTGCTTTGTAGAGGAAGGAAAGCTTCCCGAATTTGTAGAGCAACGCGATCCCTCTGTGATCAAGCGCGGAGAAATCCACGACCAGAACGGCAATGTCGTCGGCCATCATGACGGATTGCACCGTTTTACGGTGGGCCAGCGTGGCAAGCTGGGCATTGCGCTCGGTGAACGCATGTATGTAAAGCGGCTCGACCAGGAAAACAACGTGGTCGAGGTGGCCCCTCGACCCGGTGTCATGAAATCGGAATGCACGCTGACCGATATTCACTGGATTGCCGGTGTCGCACCCGGCGAAGAGCTCCGGTGCGAGGTGCGTCCGCGCTATAGAAGCAATGGAGCGGTTGCCTCGGTCAAGGTGCAGGATGATGGCAGAGGCCTGCTGATATTCGACGACCCTCAGTTTGCACTCACTCCGGGGCAGGCCGCCGTTTTCTACTGCGACGGCGAAGTGCTTGGCGGCGGATGGATTGACAAGATTTCCTGACCCGTTTCCGTTTCGATGTGCTGTTAGAATTGTGTGAGTGTCGATTATCGGTTCGCACGACAAAGCCCAACCTTGTATATCTTTGTGCTAAAGGAGGGGTTGCTTGAGAGCGAAAGCGGACATACTGGCGTTGGGAGCACGGTATCGTATCGAGGCCCCTCATACAAAGCATGTCGCCCGTCTGGCACTCAACCTATTCGATGGATTCATGCCGGTGGACGGGCTGGAAGCCGCTGATCGCGACATTCTGTTTGCTGCAGCAAACCTGCATGATATTGCCTACGAAACCGATGCGCAGAACCATGTTGTCAAGGCGGCGGACATTCTTGAGGATAACCGGATCGATGCATTTTCAAAAGATGAATGGCTGATGGTCGTCGGCATCGTCCTGCTGCACAAACGCGACTGGCGTTCCATGCTCGATCACGATGTTTTCCGGTCGGTGGGCGATAGGAAGGTGCAACGCATCAAGAGGCTGGCCGCGATGTTGCGCATCGCCGATGGGTTGGACCATGGGCATATTCAGGACACGAAGATCATCTACTGCAAGCCAGGACGGACGGAAGATAAGATAGGAGTGCACTGCGGTTGGTATGCCGGCAATATTCCATGGGCCGAAAGTAAAGCGGATTTGTGGGAAGCGGTTTTCAAGCGCTCTTTTGGGGTTGAGGGCGAGGTGGAACAGCATAAAACACGCTTTAAGCGAGTTGTGGATAAAAGCGATTCCGCGGTTTCTGGGATGCGGCGCATTTTCTACTCTCAATGGTGCATCATGCGCGACAACGTGCCGGGAATGCTGGAGGGATTGGATCCGGAATGCCTGCATGACTACCGCGTGGCGATGCGGCGGTTTAGAGCCGCGCTCCGTATGTTTGAGCCTCCGTTGGCGGGAACGGCGGCGAAGGAAATAGACGCGGCCTTGAAGAAACTTTCAGATCAATTGGGTCCGTTGCGCGATGCCCACGTGGCTTTGCAGTTTGTCACGGCGTTGGATTCGGAGATGGCTGTAGAGCCGAATGTTTTGGATGTGCTCGAACGCGAGGCCGCTACGGCAAGCAGGACGCTCTGTCGCATTCTGAAGACAGAGTCCTTCGTCAAGCTGGAACAGCAGGTTTTACGTTTTTTGCGCGTCGAACTGCCTGATCTTGAGCGACGTGGAGATGGAGAGGCGCTGCTGGGCTGTTTGAAAAAGTCGCTGGATAACCAGTTGAAGCGGATTATGCGTCAGAACGTGGACGGGTTGCGGAATGCAGATTCGGGGGAGGTCCATAAGGTCCGCAAAATATGCCGGCGCGGACGCTACTACGCTGAATTTTCCGAACCGGTGCTGGGCAGGAAAACCCGGGAAGCGACGAAACAGTTGAAGAAAATCGCCGGTGGACTGGGTAACGCTCATGATGCCCGTCTGCTGGCAGCACGTTTCGATAATCAGGCCTTTGTTGAAGCAGTCCAGCGACTCGAAGACGAGGCGTGGGAGCGCTTCGGCAAGGGATGGCGCAAACTAGGCAAAATATAAGTGCTGTTGCATTCGCACCGCCAGCAATTTAGACTGATGCGGTCTCACTTGATGCGGAAGGAAACATGGCCAGAATAGAAAACAGTGGTTCAAAGGAAGCAACATATGTCCTCAAGGCCGTCATTGACGTCGGGTCGACTTCGATCCGCATGGTTGTGGCCCAGATTCATCCTGACGGGCGAATTCAAACGCTGGATTCCCTTCATCAGAGTGTGGCGATTGGGAGCGACACCTTTACACGCGGAAGCATTTCTCGCGGCACCATCAAGGACTCCGTGAAGGTCTTGCGCAACTTTTCAACGGTGTTGCATGAGTATAATATTGATTTGCGGCGGGATGTTCGTGCCGTGGCTACCAGTGCGGTGCGTGAATCACGAAACCGGGACGAATTCCTGGACCGCATCTACATGTCCACCGGCATCAACGTTGAAGTCATTGAAGGCGCTGAGGTGAACCGCTTGACCTTCCTTGGACTGCGTCCGTTGCTCGGCCAGGAGAAGTCACTGCGCGAAAACCGTCTTCTCGTGGTTGAAGTGGGCGGGGGGAGCACAGAGTTGCTGGGCTTGGATAAGGGTAGTGTATCCTTTGCGCATACCTATCGGCTTGGCTCGTATCGCCTTCGGGAAACCATGGAGGCAACCGAGGGGGCCGAGATCCAACGGGCCGATATGCTCGATTCGGAAATCGACACCGGGGTCCGGCAATTTCGGGATGCCGTTGGGGCTTCCGGAAAAGGGTTGTCGTTGTTGCTGCTAGGGGGGGAAGCCCGCTTGCTGGCAAGGCTGGTCCGTGAGGAATGGGATGGGTTGTCTGTCGAGAAAGTGAAGGTTTCCGCCCTGAGTAAACTCGCATCAATGGTTTCGGAAATGGGCTTCGAAGAGGTAATCCAGCGATACGCTCTTTCTTTCGAAGATGCGCAGTCGCTGGCGCCTGCACTGATGATCTACGTAAAGGTGGCCAAGGCTTTTGGACTGCAGCAGGTGTACATCTGCGGCATTACGTTGCGCGATGGCTTGCTAGCGGAGGCCGCCACCGGCAACGCATGGTCCGAAAGTTTTGTTAAGCAGATCCTTCATTCTGTTCAGGAGATTGGAAAACGGTACCAGCTCGATCAGGTCCATGCCGACTGCGTTACCGGTCTTTCTCTGAAGCTGTTTGAGGCCCTGCGCAACGAGCATCAGCTAGACTCCCGCTATGAAGTGATTCTGACCGTGGCGTCCCAACTGCACGATGTTGGCATGTTTATCAGTACCAGCAGTCACCACAAGCACAGCCAGTACATCATCAAGAACAGCGATATTTTTGGATTGGGCAAGATGGACATCATGATGGTTGCACTCGTCGCCCGCTATCACCGCCGGGCCCAGCCGCGCCGCAGTCATCTGGACTACGACACCTTGACGCGCGAGGAACGACTGATCGTGAACAAGCTGGCCGCAATTCTGCGCGTCGCCGATGCGTTGGACCGCTCGCACACGCAGTCCATCCGCAAGGTCGACGTTGAGCTCAAGGAAGATCAGATGGTATTGCAGACCACCAGTGCCGGCGACTTTGCGGCGGAAAAACGCGCATTGACGTCCAAGGGGAAAATGTTCGAGCAGGTATACGGTCGCACCGTTGTCTTGAGAACGAGCAGAAAACAGGGATAGACCATGGCTGATAAAAAACCATTGCCGTACATCAACCGTGAACTGAGCTGGCTGGAATTCAACCAGCGCGTGCTGGAAGAAGCCAAAGATCCGGAAAATCCGTTGCTGGAACGGTTGAAGTTTCTTTCCATTACCGCCTCGAACCTCGATGAATTTTTCATGGTTCGCGTAGGCGGGCTGTGGATGGCCCGCCTGGCCGGGCTGCGCAAGAAGGATCCCGCGGGCATGACGCCGCTTAAACAGATCAAGGCGATTGAGCAGCGCGTGCGCCGGATGATGGGGGAACTGCACGGCTGTTACAACGACGCGGTTTCGCCGGCATTGCGACTGGCAGGCATCCGGCATGTAGCGATCGACGAACTAACGCTGGAACAGGAAGCGATGCTGTACGATGTGTTTCGCGAAGAGCTGTTCACCGTCATAACCCCCATTGCCGTCTCCCCGGCCGGTGCATTCCCTCAGCTGCCTAACCTGGCGATACAGCTGATCGTACATCTGCGGAGAAAGGGTGCGAAGCAGGGGCAGGAGGATTGCTATGCCGTCCTGTCACTGGATCGCGCCGGCGAACGCATCATTCAGCTTCCGGCGGAATCCGGTTTCGCCTACATCCTGCGCGGGGAAGTCGTAAAGCGTTATGCGGCCCACTGGTTTCCCGGCTATGAGATTGTCGAAACAGCGCTCTTTCGGATTACGCGCAACGCCGATTTTTCGGTGCGCGAGGAAGAGGCCCCTGATCTGCTTTCGGGGATGGAGGACGTACTGGAAGCGCGCAAGTATGGTGCGTGCATTCGCTTGGAGGTAGACGCAACCATTTCGCGTAGTCTTCTGAAGTATCTCTGCACTCGCCTTGAGGCGGATGCCTCCCAGGTCTATCCCGTCGAAGGTGTGCTGAACCTCAAGGACTTTATGCCGGTGGCTTTCCTGGGGGGATACGACGAATTGAAGGTCGAGGCTTGGCCCCCGCAGCCTTCGCCCGAAATCGCACCTAATGAACCGATGTTCGATCAGATCGCTCGCAAGGATCTGCTGCTTAACCATCCGTACGAGACCTACGATCCGGTGGTCCGCTTCATCGAGGAAGCGGCCGTGGATCCCGAC
>JBNKSB010000060.1:0-4949 GCA_050297095.1 Pontiella sp.
CTTTGTCTTCCTTGTAGGCATGTCCTTTTTCCAGCAGCATTTCCGCCGCGGCCAAATGGGCTTCCATGCGGGTGCTTTGGTAGAGCGGCTCGCCATCCACATCCAGCTTAAGCCATTCCATCGCCTCCAGCAGCGTCTGAATCGCCTCCGGCGTCGACCGCTCGCGGTCGGTATCCTCCACGCGCAACAGGAATTCGCCGCCATGATGGCGCGCAAATAGCCAGTTGTAGATCGCCGCGCGCATGTTGCCGATGTGGACATGCCCCGTCGGGCTTGGTGCAAAACGTGTACGTACTTTCATCTCTAAGCTCCATTTGTTTGGCCGAACAACAAGAAGGGAGGGATCTGCGTAACAAACTGCATCCAGTTTATCCTGTTATCCTGCCTAAAAAAAATTCAAGTTTCCCGCCAAGTGTCTTGAAACGCGGAGGCTACCCCATGCGAACGCACGATGTAAAAGAAATCCTGATCGATAAAGCGGCCATCGCCAAACGTGTCGACGAACTGGTCGACGAAATATCCGCCACCGAACCGGACAACCTGGTGGTCATCGGCATTCTAAAAGGCAGCTTTATTTTTCTGGCCGACCTGATGCGCAGCTTCCACCGTCACGCCGTTCATCCGCGCATCGACTTCATCACGCTCTCCAGCTACGGCTCCGACACCGTATCTTCCGGCACCGTCTGCATCGTTCATGACGTGCGGGAAGACATTCAGGATGCCGACATCCTGCTGGTCGACGATATTCTCGATACTGGACGCACACTGGCCTTTACCCGGGATCTATTGCTTGAGCGCGGCGCCCGATCGGTCCACACATGCGCCCTGCTGGATAAAAAGGCACACCGCGCCGTCGACTTCGAGGCCGATCATGTAGGCTTTCCAATGGACGATCACTTTGTCGTCGGCTACGGGCTCGACTATGACAACCTCTACCGCGAACTCCCCCACATCGCCAAAGTCACTTTCCATCAATGAGCCCGGAGCACTTCATGAAAACCCACCCGCTCGTTCATGCCGCACTTGCGACCGGTATGCTTGCAACAACTGCATATGCACAAACCTCTCGGGTATACTTTGGGACAAGCGACAGCAAGGGCATCTATGTTGCAGATCTGGATACGAAAACCGGCGCATTGACAATGCCTGTGCTGGCGGTCGAAGCAACGGGGGCGGGTTTCATCGCAATCCATCCGAATAAACGATTTCTCTACTCGACCGACGTCTCGGCATTCAGGATCAACGATAACGGAACACTGTCCCGCCTCAACACGCAGACCACGGAGGGCCGTGGTTGTTGCCACGTCAGTGTCGACCAAACCGGACAATGCCTGATGGCGGCCTACTATGACAGCGGGGCGGTTGCATCGTTTCAGATCCGGGAAGACGGTTCGCTATCCGCAGCCAAGTCGCTCCACCAGCACACAGGAACCGGCGAACATGCCCAGCGGCAAGCCGGCCCACATGCCCACTCCATTGCTCCGAATCCGGCCAACACCTATGCCTATGCGCCCGATCTCGGAATCGACAGGATCATGATCTACAAATTGGATGCGGAAAACGGATGGATCACACCGGCAGGTGCCGCGGTTGTTCCCGGTGGATCCATGGGACCCCGCCATATGAAATGGTCGGCTGACGGACAATATGCCTATGTGCTCAACGAACTGGATCTCAGCGTCTCCATCTTCAAGGCCGTGGATGACGGGCAACTTGAATTCATAAAGACCGTTTCGACCCTGCCTGACGGCTACGATAAGGCGGAAATGACCAGCGCCGAAATCCGCATCCACCCCAACGGAAAATTCCTCTACGCCTCCAACCGCGACCTGACGGACCGCGGTCGTGACTCCATCAGCGTCTTCTCCCGATTCGAGGATGGCTTACAGCGCCTGGAAACCATTCCTGCCCAAGTGTGGATCCCTCGCAACTTCAACATTGACCCTTCCGGAGAGTGGTTGCTTGTCGGCGGCAAGCAGTCGCACAACATAGCGCTCTTCAAGGTCGACCCAACCACCGGCTTAATCGAATTCACCGGCACCAAGGTCCCCTTCGATGGAGGCCCCATCTGCATCGACTTTCTGAACAAATAGCCTTCCCCGCATATTTCCTCGAGTGCGCAATAAGGATGGCGCCCTTTCTCCTTTAGACTTCCTTTCCCGCAACTTATAGTGGATCCATGAACATCGTCTACAATGCATCGGCCGGCACGGGCAAGACCTTCCAGGTGACCCAGCTCTATGAAAAGCTGGTGATCGATGATGGCATCGATCCGCGCGAAATCCTGCTGATGACGTTTACCGACAACGCCGCCGCCGAACTGCGCATGCGCGTGGCGCACCGCCTGTTGAAAGCCCGCCGCATCGCCGAAGCCGAGGGTAACGACGAGCGGGCCGAGCGCGCTATTGCGGCATCATCCAAGCTATCTTCGGCACCGATCGGAACCATCCATTCATTCTGTACCCGCCTGCTGCGCGAACATGCACTCGAAGCCGCGCTCTCGCCCGGCTTTTCCGTACTCGTTGGGGATGAGCGAGACAACCTGCTCAACCGAACCTGCCGCGAGGAGTTGCTTGCAGCACTCGATGCCGACCCCGACTTCAAAACCTTCTGCGCCGGCGTGCATATCTTGGGTACCGGCCGCGGATTCGGCACCAGCATCACTGAAACCGTCCCCAAACTCATGGATCAAGCCAGTAGTCTCGGCATCTCGCTCAAAAACGCCGAAACCCTGTTGCCGGACCCACTACCTCCGGTATCCATCGACGAATTCCGGAGCATTCTCGGCAGACTGCAAGAACTTCCAAAACGAACCAAAAAGGTTGAGGAAGCAATCGGTCTACTGACCGAATGTCTTGCTGAGACGCATGATGCCTGCGGCCTGGCCGACCAGTTTGATAAAAAGTTTTCCGGCCATTTTTCATATGGCGACGCCAAAACGATCTACCCCGAATTCAAGGCGCTAAAAGAAGAGACGCGTTGTCGGAAACGGTATTCAGAGCGATTCCCGGCCGCCAAGGCCTTTGCTCGCTATGTACAAGCGGTGGTGCTCCGGTTTGAGCAAAGTAAACACGAAATGAATGCAGTCGATTTTGACGACCAGCTTAGGCTCGCGGCTCAACTGCTTAAATCCGGCAAGGCCGCGCCGGAATTCAGCCATATCATCGTCGACGAAGTACAGGACACCTCCCGCACCCAGTGCGATATCATTCAATCGCTGTGGACAGACAAAGCCAACCTGGTGATCTGCGGCGATAAGAAACAGAGTATTTATACCTGGCGTGGTGCCGACCCGCAGGTGATGCCGGATCTGGAGCAGGCCATTCTCGCGGCGGACGGCAAGCCCGAACACCTACAGACGAGCTACCGCAGTAAACCGCAGATCCTGGAGGTGGTAAACCGGTTGTTCGATTCGGTCTACGACAATGAAGCATATACGCCGAGTGATCGGCTGCAGCCTAATCCGGGCTTTATTACCGAAGGCGAAAAGCCCTGCATCGAATTCCTGACACCGGATGAGGATGATGAAGAATGGTCGAAGCAGGAAAAGGTGGTCGCCGAGATGGAGGCGATCGCCAACCGGATTCGCCTGCTGGTTGAAGGCCCATCGGAATGGCAACCGACCTTCCGCTATGCCGACGGCGGATTCCAGGCGACGTCGAAATCCAATGCCTATCGTTATTCCGACATTCTGATCCTGCTGCACCGCACCACCCACCAATCGGCATTGGAGCAAGCGTTGCGTCACGCGGGGATCCCCTACACGCTCGGCGGAAAGGGACGCGGCCTGTTTACGCGGCAAGAAACGCGGGATATATCGCTGTTCCTCAACGTACTCACCAATCCCAAGGATGCCTATTCGCTGATCGGCTTCCTACGTTCGCCGTGGGTCGGCCTTTCGGACGAAAGCATAGCTGAACTAGCCTGGAGTGAAGGCGGCTTCTCCGTCGACTGCCTGATGGAGCGGTATCCGGAAAGAACCACGGTCATTGATCGCTACCGCGAGCTGCTCGGCCGCAAATTGGCCTCAGAGCTGGTACGCATGCTGATCGATGAAACCGGCTACGACGCCCTGCTCGCTGGCCTGCCGCGCGGTACGCAGCGACTGGCCAACCTGCGCAAAGTACTGGACTGGTTGCGCGAAACCGAACGCGGGGCCCATACCACGCCGGCCGCCGTCGCACGAAAGATGGCCGAACAGATTGCCAACCCGCCGAAGATTCCCGAGGCCGCCTTGCTTGACCCCGCGCAAAACGCCGTAACCATCATGACCGTCCACGGGGCAAAAGGATTGACCAAGCGCGTTGTCTTCGTGCCGGACATGAGCTTTACCAGCAATCCCGACCGAAGCTTTGCGCAAGTATTTTTCGATGAGCGACATCAGCCGACACTTGGATTGCGCATCACAGCTCCGGACCGAAGCGGTGTGAAATCACCGGGCTTCGAAGCCGCCAGCAAAAACGCCTCCAACGTGCGAACCCACGAATACAACAACCTCTTCTACGTCGCCATGACCCGTGCGCGCGATCTGGTCGTGACCTCCGCCTCCACAGGCAAGCGGTCCTCCGGATGGCTGACGCAAATTGAGCCGATGGCAGGGAAAGAGATTCCTGCATTGCCGTATGCAACATTGCAGAACGCGGTTACACCGCCCAAAACCGAAGAGCGAAAACCAGCAATCCACAGTCAGCTGGCCGCCGCATTGGAATCGCTTCCGCCACCCCCCAATAGACCGACCCTCCAACGGTTGCCCGCCACGCGACTCGCCAAGGAACAAGATGAGGTCGAACCCGATTATGAAGCGGCGGATCGCCCTATCCTGCAACCCCGCGCAACATCTGCCGCCATGGGCTCGCTGGGCCATGCCGTGCTGGAACAACTCGCGCTAAACGACTGGCAGGGATCCATCCGGAGCTGGCTGGAAACCTTTCGGTACGAGTTTGAGATCG
>JBNKSB010000061.1:0-6475 GCA_050297095.1 Pontiella sp.
AGCGACACCGAAACACTTGTTTTCGTCGTCGTTTTCCATCGAAAGAATCTCCGCCCCGGTCGGGATGTGGCGATAAATCTTTGCCAGCGTGTTGAGTTCCTGAATTTCCTCGGTTCGTGTCAGTTCAAAATTATTCATTTCTGCTCCGTGCGTTAAATGTCGAAACCAATACAGGATTCGCCCAGATGGAGCGAATTTAAAGAGAGGGAATTAACCGGAATCAATCCATTCGATGGATGTGAAATTAGTCATCACGCTGAAGAGGTTCCGCTGCGGGGATCTTCACATGTTCCATGTTGGACAAGCGTCCGAAGGTTCCTTCGGTTTCAAGATGCTTGAGCAGGAATACTTGGATTTCCTTGGCTTGGCCGTGATGCCCAGTCCGTCATCCTAGAATTCATGCTGAAGCGCCAATATGGATCTTTCTTAAGCAGGGTGGCAGTTTCACTCTCCGCCACCAAACATTTGCGCGGCCATCTCGAGTTGGGAGAGTTGCATGTCGGTGAAGGATTTCAGGCTGCTGGAAAAGGCCTCGTATTGCTCCGGGGTGAGAATTATCTCCGCCTTCCGGCAGATGCCGTCATTCAGCGTTTGGACATCATTCGCATAGTTTTGCAGGTTTTGCTGGGAAAAGCGTTCCGGACTCATGTCCGTATTTTTCTGATCGCCGAGGTCGCTGCTGAAATCAAAGTTTTCCCGTTCGTCGTGCATGATACCGAGCAACTCGCGGTAGGCCGTGTCGGATAGTTCTGAGCCCGTGCCGGAGAGATCCTTGTCCATCTGCGATAGCATCATTCGTTCGCCCATGGTTTTTTCATAATATTCAAATTCGGCGAAATCCTCTTCGTTGTTCAGGAATTTTTCCATCTCATCGGTGATGGTATCTTGAACCTGCTGCATTTCGTCTTGAAGTGCCTGTTTCTCTTCGTCGCTCAGCGAGCCCGATATCATCTTCATGCCCAGATCCATCTGCTTCATTTGGCGGTAGGTGAGCATGTCCATGAAATACTTCATTTCCTCCTTGTTGAGGTTGAGGTCGTCGATCAGGTCAACGTAGAGCGCGCCGATGGCACCGCGCTGGCTTGCTTCCATTACTTTGTTCATGGTCGGGTTGTCCATCATCTTGGCCATGTTTTGCATCATGCGCCGGCCACTGCTCTTGGACTCTTCAAGAAGGTCTTCGCCAGAAGCGATTGCAGCGTCTTGTTCGACGGCATTCTCGCCTGCTTTTTCAGCGGGTTTATCGGGTAACGTCGCAACCGTTTCTGGAACCGACGATTCGATTTCGAGTTGGGTTTTCAGTTGCGCAATCTCCTTTTGCAACTGCTTTACCGTCTTGTTCGAATTGATGAAGGCAACTGCCAACGTGATGCATGCGATGCCGAATAGGATGGCGGGTAGTTGCTTTTTCATGGACTGTTTCCCCCTTGTTCATTTCCCCTGTGGATAACTTCGAATGATCCGATAACCAACACTCTACAAGGCGCTTGCGAGAATCGCAAAAGAATATTGTTACAGGGAGGTTTATGCGTCGGTTTTAGCCCATGCTGAAGCTGTGGCGGACGAGTTGGTGGGAAGGGACAATCAGGATAGGCCTGAAAGAGCGAGGAGGGCGGCCTGGCGCTCGGCTTCGCGCTTGCTGCTGGCGGCGGCCCGCCATGACTGGTTGCAAGCCTTGACTTCGACAGTGAAGAGGCGGTCGTGTTCGGGGCCGGCGGTTTCGATGGTTTCGTATTGAGGGATGCCGAATCCATGGCTCTGGGCATATTCCTGCAACGCACCCTTGGGGTTGCTCTTGACCGGCGCGGATTGCAGTCCTTCCAATTCGGGGAGAAAGACTTGCTTGAAGATTTTTTTGACGGCCCGGGGCCCGCCGTCGATCCACGCCGCGCCGATTATGGCTTCCACGGCATCGGCAAGGTTGGAGGCACGTTCGGCTCCGCCGTTCTTTTCTTCACCGCGTCCCAGGCGAAGGACGTCGCTGATGCCAATGTTTGCGCCGATGCGGGCGAGGGTGCGGTCCTGGGTAAGGCGGCTGCGCAGCTTGGACATGGCGCCTTCACGGGCGTCGGGCTTTGTTTGAAACAGGTGTTCGGCGGCGATCAGGCTGAGGACGGCATCCCCGAGGTATTCGAGCCGTTGGTTGTCGTCGTCGAGATCACTGTTTTCGTAGCGGAATGAAGGGTGGGTGAGCGCCAGTTCCAGCAGGGCTTTTTTCCGGAAGCGGTAGCCGATGGCCTGTTCGAGGTTTTTGAAAGTCGACTTCATTAGGCAGAATAATCTTGTTGCAGAAGAATTCTGCATTGCGTGGTTTCCAGGCATTCCAAAACGGTGTGCTGTTCGCTCTCAATCATCATATTAAAAGGGGGCGGCGGTCCCGATTTTTGTATTGATTGTCGCTTCGGCAATGGAGCGTCCATCGATGAGTTTGGGTTGCAGGCGCGGGCGCCAGCGGCGGCGCCGGCTTTTGACGAGCAACTGGTGGCCGGGCAGGAATTCGAGCGAGGAGAGGATCACCAGCAATGGATAGAAGATTCCAGCCAGGCCGTGGAGGCGGCGGTAGCGGTAGAGCAGATCCTTTTCAGTGTTCTTTTTCACGAGCCAGTAATAGTCCTGAAAAAGGCGCGTTTGCACGAATTCACCTATGGTGGCCGCCGATTCGAGGAGGCCGTTTGAATAAATGATGGTTGCGGGAACATCGAAACCGTCCTTCAGAATGTTGAACAGTTCGTTGACCTTGTATCCATTGCGCCGCTGTCCCTTGGCGATGGGGGAAACATCGAAAATCCGCTGGAAGAGGGCCACGAGGCTGAACGTGGTCCGTCGGCTTTCGCTGATGATGACCCAGCCATCTTCCTTCAGTACGCGATGGCATTCGCGAATGAAGTCGTAGTCGTTGTGGATCCCCTTCAGGGCGTCGATAATCACGACGCGGTCAAAACTGCCATCGTCGTACGGAAGCTTGCAGTTATCGATGAGAGAGACGGAATTGTGCGTGCAGGAAAGTGCGAGCGAGTCGGCGGCGGTCTTGGTGGTGACGGCGGTTTTCCAGCTGCCGCCCTGCGAGCGGAGGCTTGAACTAATGATTCCGTCGCCGGCGCTGACTTCGAGGCAATTCATTTTCGAGGTATCCCCCACCAGTTCCGATAACCGGCCCAATTTGCGACGCCGACGGATGGAACGGGCAAAAAGCCGATCCTGCCAAATCCGGATTTCCTCGTCTAAGTTGATATTCAAGTCGCTCATGGTTGCTGGGAATATAGGAATGGAGGTTTGGGGTTGAAAGACTAAAACCAAAGCAGTTGCAGTATAATGATGGATAGGGATCGGTGGGCAGGGTGTTTAGATGAAATCGCCGGCAAGTTGAAGGATGGGTATGTCTGCGGCGCTTTTATTTAAATAATCCTACTGGTTGCCGAAAAGGCCTTGGCTGGTTGCGTCTGAAACCGAGATCTCAACGACGCTGCCGCGCAGGTCATCAGATGTTTGGAATTCCACGGGAATATAGTGTTCCGAGTAGCCGGAGGCGATGCCGCTTTTGGTCTGTTCGACCAGCACGTTGATTTGTTTTCCCATGAATTGCCGGTGATATTCGAGCGCCAGCGACTCGCCCAGTGCATGCAGGCGTTCGCTGCGAGCAGTGGCGACAGCGCCGTTGACCTGCCGAGGCATCTTGGCCGCGATGGTTTTGGGCCGGGGGGAATAGGTAAAAATGTGCATTTTCGAAAAGCCGACCTTTTTGCAGAAGGCGTAGCTTTCCTCGAAATAGGTTTCGCTTTCGCCGGGGAAGCCGACAATGACGTCGGTGGTAAAGGCCGGGTTGTCAAGGGCGGTCCGGGCCCGTTCTACAGCGTTGCAGTAATCCTCGGCGGTGTATCCGCGGCGCATGGCGTGCAGGACGGCATCGGAGCCGGACTGCAGGGAAAGGTGCAGGTGTGGCATAATATTGGACGATGCGTTCCAAACCTCCAGCAGCTCTTCGGTCAGCTCGCCGGGATGCAGGCTGGAAAGCCGGATGCGTCCGATGTTCGGTATCGCAACCAGACGTTGGAGCAATCGGGCCAAAGAGGAGCCGGCTTCGCGTCCGTAGAGACCGACGCTGACACCGGTGACGACAATCTCGCGATAGCCCGCCTCGGTGAGGGTGGTGGCCTCGCGTATGGCATCTTCGATGGCTTTGTCGCGGGGTTCCTTTCGTAGTTGCGGAATGATGCAGAAGGAACAGCCGATATCGCACCCATCCTGCACTTTCAGGAATGCGCGGGTGTGGTCGCCAAATCTGGAAATGGTGAAGGTGTCGGTTTCGATGCCGTCGGTGACAACCGCGTTCGGGGTCGCCATCGAATCGAGTTGTTCGGCGAGGCGCTGCAACCAATCGGCACCGGCGGGGACACGGAAAACGGGATCTTGATCCACCTGCGTTAATTCATCGTTGGCGGCACATCCGGTGACGATGACATGGGCGAGAGGATTGTTGCGCTGCATTCTGCGGATGGTCTGGCGTGACTTCTGGGCGGCAGCCGCAGTCACGCCGCAGGTATGCACGACAATCACATCGGCATTGTCGGACTGTGCCGTTTTTTCGAGGCCATAGCGTTCGAGGAGTTGCTCAATTTGCTGGGCGTCGTACTGGTTGACCTTGCAACCCAGGACATTTACGAGATAGGTGTGGAGTTTATTGCTACTCATTACGATTCAGATACTTGTTCGAAAGAGGTCTGTCTTACGGATTCCGCATAGGTGAGGCAAGCGCAAAGCAGGGGCATATTTGCTTCGGCTTCCTGCACGAGCATTGGAGATAGATTTTTTGACATTACCCGAAAAATGGCCCATGCTCCTCGAAACACGGCAAACATTAGCATATTAGTTGCTTTTTAGCTGGTGGCGAAGGAAGAGGATGTTAAGCAAGAAGTCCATCATTTTGGCGGTTCTGCTGGGATTGTTGATTGGAACAGGGGCTTATACCTTCAAGTATGCCGAAGGGTTATCCTATTTCAGCACGGACCCGAAAGCATGCGTTAACTGCCATATCATGACCCCTCAATACGACTCCTGGCAGAAATCGAGTCACCACACGGTTGCAACCTGTGTGGATTGTCATTTGCCGCATACCTTTTTTTTCAAGTACATGGCCAAGGCCGAAAACGGATATCACCATTCGAAGGGTTTCACCCTGCAGGATTTTCATGAACCCATCATGATTAAGGAAAAGAACAGCCGTATCCTGCAGCGCAACTGCGTGCAGTGCCATGAGGACATGGTATACGAACTGTTCCGACGGGATGTCACGGATCCGGATGCTGTCAGCTGCATTCACTGCCACGCATCCGCTGGACATGGCGGACTGCCGACCAGCATTGGCGGGATGGACAAGGGGTTGGACAAAGAAAGGAAAGGCCATGAGTGAGATGAAGAAAATAACGGTAGGGTCGGGCATTTTTTTCGCGCTCATTGCAGTGGTTGCAATTGCGGCGGTTGCTGTTTGTGCATTGTTGGTCAATATTTTTGAGCGCAAACAGGAGGCGGAGAACCCGTATGTCCGTCTGGTCGAGGTCACTGAGGATACCACCGATCCGGCGGTGTGGGGAAAGAACTGGCCCAAGCAGTACGATTCGTACAAGCGTACGGCCATTGCCACTCGCACCCGGTTTGGCGGACACGGGGGAAGTGAGGCGCTGCCGGAGGAAAAGATTGCGCGGGATCCGTGGCTCAAGCGCATGTTCCTCGGGTATGCCTTTTCAATCGATTACCGTGATCGGCGCGGACATGCCTACATGCTGGTGGACCAGCAATCGACCAAGCGGCAGATGAAACCTCAGTCGGGATCCTGCATGCACTGCCATGCTGCAATCATGCCGGTGTACCGTGCATTGGGTGACGGCGATGCGCTGGCCGGTATGAACAAGACTCATGCGATGTCCTACGAGGAACTCAACACCATGGTTCACGACATGGGGCACGACCATCCGGTTTCCTGTGTCGACTGCCATGATCCTGACGATATGCACCTGCGCGTAACGCGGCCGGCCTTTATCGTCGGTATCCAGAAGCTTGCCGCGTCGGATGCGCCGGTGCCGGCGCTTCCCTCGATCGATATCTGGCGGCAGGGATCGCGCGCTTCTCCGTACGACCCCAATGTCGATGCCTCGCGCGGCGAAATGCGCTCTTTTGTGTGTGGTCAGTGCCACGTCGAATACTATTGTTCCTCCAAGTTCCCGCTTACCTTTCCTTGGGGCAACGGCCTGAAGATGGAAGACGAAGAACGCTTCTGGAATGAGCTAACGATGGAAGACGGACATCGGTTCTACGACTACAAGCACAAGGAGTCTGACGCCGAAATCCTGAAGGCCCAGCACCCGGAGTTTGAGCTGTGGAACCAAGGCATCCATTCCCGCAGTGGAGTTGCCTGTGCCGATTGCCATATGCCCTACATGCGCGACGGTGCTTCCAAGGTCTCGGACCACTGGGTGCGCAG
>JBNKSB010000062.1:0-19925 GCA_050297095.1 Pontiella sp.
AAGGATATCTGGGTCGATATTGGCGCCAAGGACAAGAAAGACGCCGAGAAGATGGTGGAAATCGGCGACCCGTTGGTGGTGGCCTATGGATTTGAAGAACTTTCCAATGGTCTCGCGGCCGGGCGGGCCTTTGATGACCGCGCCGGTGCATTTGTTGTGCTGGAGGCTGCGCGTCAACTGTCAAAGCTCAGCCCCCAGGCCGAGATCCATGCCGTTGCAACCGTGCAGGAGGAGATCGGTTTGCGCGGTGCTCGTACCGCCGCATATGGAATTGATCCGGATGTCGGCATTGCCGTCGATGTAACCTTTGCCACCGACCATCCAAGCATGGGGGAGGCGATGAAGCGCGAAAACCTAATCGAGCTGGGCAAGGGGCCGGTATTGACCCGCGGCCCAAACATTAACCACAAGCTGTTCGACTTGCTCGTGAAGACCGCCAAGACCGAAAACATTCCAGTACAGATCAACGCTGAGCCGCGCGGTACGGGAACTGATGCCAACGCGCTTCAACTGAACCGTGCGGGCGTAGTAACGGCCTTGGTCAGCATTCCGCTGCGCTATATGCACAGCCCGTGCGAACTGATCAGCCTGAAGGATCTTGAGCAGTGCGCTAAACTGATCGCAAAGAGCGTTGAGAAAATCACGCCCAAGACGAACTTTGTACCGTTTTAACGGTTACTGCCGCCAAATCTTCAGTGTGGCGATCGCCCCTGAAAATCCCCCGGGCTGTACGCCGGGTATGTTTTTCATGATGGCTGGCAGTTCGCGGTGGTCGCCGAGGCGGATCGGCATGGTGTTGCCGGATAGTGGAGCGTCGAGCACAATGACGGCGGCCCGCTTTCGGTTGATCGTAAGCAAAGCCGTATCGGGTTTGATCCGCAGTTCAACCGTTGTAATTTGTTTGCGGCAATCGGTCAGTCCATACCGGGGGTCTTCCTTCAGTACCATGGCGCAGTTTCCGCTGCGCACGACTGCGCAGGGAGCGCCGTTTTTCAAATAGATGGCATACCCATGTTCCTCGTTCCCCTGCGACAACACGATTCCGTTTCCTCCATCGGGATAGGCTCCGAGCCGCATGCTGACGATCCATTCCCTTCCATCGGGCTGGATGAGCGAACTGTGCGGAATATCGAGTCCTTCGCCCGGCAGAAATACCAGCATGTCTTGTCCAAGCATCGACTGGATGTTCAAAGAACCCTGCGGTACATAAAGAGGAAAGAATGCCCGGTTGGGAATCAACCCGTTCTCCACGTGCCGGAAATCCAGATTGAGCATCAGGCCCAGAGGGCGTTGTTGTCCGGCGCAGGTGGTAGCCAGCCAGAGCGCACTTGCCAGTACGATACTGGCTCGTCGGTGAAATGGATGGAGCCTTGATTTGATCATGATCCAATAGAAGCCGATTTTGCCGCTCGAATAAAGCTGGTTTTTGAAAGCACCCTATATCACCATAAAATGTTTTACGAAGTTGGTAGGTTTAATGATACAGCTTACAGATAATCTGATTTTTGCGGAAGGTGGTCGGCGCTACTGTTTTGTGCATCCGGACGACCCACAAAAGTGTGTAAAAACCCTCAGTCCCAATGGCGACCCGCACAAACGTAAAAAAGAAGCTGTCTGGTACAAAAAATTGCGTCCCATTTGCATGTTCGATGACAATCTGCGCGAGTTGGCGGCATTTCGCGACCTTGGTAAAAGGGGCGAGGCCGTTTGGGCCCATTTTCCTCGTTGCTACGGCATTCATCCGACCAGCCGGGGCGACGGCATTGTAACCGACTTGATCCGTGATGCCGATGGCAGCATTTCGAAAACCGTTCGGCAATTTGTGAAGGCCAACGGGAAAACGGACGCGTTGCGAACCGCGCTGGAGGAATTTTTTGATTTGTTCCGCAACTACCTGATCATTACGCGGGATATTCTCGATCACAACCTGGTGGTGCAGGTTGGGCCGGATACGCTGACGATCTACATGATCGATGGCTTTGGTTCAACGGAAGTGATTCCCTTCAGCCTTTGGTTTGGCTTTCTGGGGAGACGGAAGATAGAACGAAAAATACGTCGTTTTAACAATCGATATGGTTTTTGATGTGGTTTTTTCAGGAATAAAAGGGGTTGATGATGGGGGAGTTTGATGTTCGCGAATGCAAACCGAAGGTCAGTGTCTGCGTGTTGGCGTATAATCATGGCCCCTTTATTGCGCAGTGTCTGGACAGCCTGCTGAACCAGAGGACCACCTTTGCCTATGAGATCTGCATCGGGGAGGATGAGTCGTCGGACCAAACCCGGGAAATCTGCGAGCGTTATGCAGATAAATATCCGGCAAGAATCCGGCTGTTTCTCCGGTCGCGGAAGGATGCCATCTTTGTCAACGGCCGGCCTACCGGTCGGTTTAACTTTATCAAGACGCTGGAAGCCGCCCAGGGCGAGTATGTCGCGGTATGTGAGGGTGATGACTACTGGACGGATGAAAACAAGCTGCAGCTACAGGTTGATGCCTTGGAAAGCCGTCCTGATTGCGCTATTTGTTTCTGCAATGTACAGGTGGTTTATGAAGACGGTACGCCCGGTCACCCGGGCTATGGATTCAGTTCGGAACAGGGTCGGAGCGGGCAGGTGTTGATGTTTGACCTTCCCGAAGAAGTGTCCAGCATTCGTCGGCTGGCGCGCGGAAACTTTATTCATACGCCTGGTGTGTTGTTCCGGAATTTCTTCAAGTCCGAGCCCTTGCCCGAGTTCATCATGTCGGTGATTTTCGGTGATTGGCCATTGTATATGTGCGCTGCCAGCCGTGGAGACATTCTGTATCTGGACCAGACGCTGGCCGCCTATCGTGTACACTCCGGCGGGAGCTGGTCCTGCACGGCCAGTGCATGGAGGCTTGCATCCACCATTCGAACGGCCGGCTGCATGCTGTGTAGCGGTTATTTCAAAGCGGAGGTCGATAAAGAACTGCATGGCGAGATCAAGGCGCGTATGCGGCAACTGTGGAAGATTCTTGCCGAGAATGACGTTGATGGGTTCTCCATTCAGTGGTTCAAGGATATGTCGAGGGACTTCCCCCCAATTAAAAAGATCGTTGTAAAATATGCACGCAAGTATCGGATGCGTTGGTATTATCGGCTAATTAACAACGAAAAAAAACAAGGGGCGTAAAACCGGAGGCCCATGAAATTCAAAGCAGATAAAGATGCGGCATTTGACCGGCCGTTGCATGTGGGGCGTCCAAACCAGGGTGACCGCGAAAAATTCCTGGTCCGGATCAACGAGATGCTGGACCGGAACTGGCTTTCCAATCGTGGTCCGCTGGTTTGCGAGTTTGAGGAAACGCTGGCGGAGTATCTGGGTGTTCGACACTGTATCACGATGTGCAATGGTACCATTGCGCTGGAGATTGCCATCCGGGCCCTTGGAATGACCGGCGAAGTGATTGTCCCCTCGATGACTTTCATTGCCACCGCACATGCCTTGGACTGGCAGGGCATTACGCCGGTGTTCTGCGATATCGATCCCGAAACCGCCTGTTTGGATGCAAAGCAGGTGGAAAAGCGGATTACAGAAAAGACCACGGGCATTATCGGTGTGCACGTGTATGGCCGGACTTGCGACACCTCCGCATTGCAAGCGGTCGCGGATCGGCACAACCTGAAACTGATGTACGATGCTGCGCATGCCTTCGGTTGCGAACGCGAGGGGAAGCGGATCGGTGGGTTCGGGACCTGCGAGGTGTTCAGTTTTCATGCCACGAAATTTTTCAATACCTTTGAAGGGGGTGCGGTCGCCACGAACGACGATGTGCTGGCCGAAAAAATCCGACTGATGCAGAACTTCGGGTTCGCGGGGCTGGATAATGTGATCTATCCCGGAACGAACGGGAAAATGACCGAGGTGTGCGCGGCCGCCGGCCTGGTAAACATTGAGTCGCTCGATTCCTTTATTGCATTGAACCGTCGAAACTACGAGTGCTATCGGGACGCGTTTGAAGAGGTGGATGGAATTCGCTTCCGGTCGCTCGAGATGGAGGAACGCACGAACTATCAATACATTCTGGTTGAAGTCGAAGAGACGTTTCCTTTGAGTCGGGACGAGCTGATGGATCGGTTGCATCACCAGAATGTTTTGGTTCGGCGCTATTTCTGGCCGGGATGCCACCGGATGGAACCCTACCGGACAACGCAGCCGGACGCGGCGGATCATCTTCCGGTAACAGAAGCGCTTGCTTCGCGAATTCTTGTGTTCCCGACGGGTTCGGATATTTCCACAGCGGACATAGAGAAAATAGTCGGTCTGGTTCAACAGTTTGCCTGTGAGCCGGCCTGAGTTTGGGGAGAAGGTTTATGCAAGGTGGATTTTATTCGCTAGAAGAATTGAAGGCGTTCGGATTTAAGGCGCTGGGGGAGAATGTAAAGATCAGCCGCAAGGCCAGTATATACAAGCCGGAGGTGATCTCGCTGGGCAGCCATGTTCGCATCGATGATTTTTGCATCCTGAGTGGCGGAAAATATATCGATATCGGGAACTTCGTACATATCGGGGCCTACAGCGCCCTTTTTGGCGGCGGCGGGATTTTGCTGGAGGATTTTTCCGGAATGTCTCCCCGTTGCACCTTGCACTCGGAATCCGACGATTTTTTGGGTTTCTCGTTGATTGGCCCGACTATTCCCATGAAATACAAGCCTCGGTTTAAAAGTGCCCCGATTATTTTTAGGCGGCACAGTGGCATAGGTTCGGGCAGTACGGTCATGCCGGGCGTTGAACTTGGCGAGGGCGGGGGAGGCGGTGCGCATACCTTGATCATGCACGACACCGAACCTTGGACCCTGTACTCCGGGAACCCGGCAAAGCGCTTAATGCGTCGCAGTCGCAAGGTTTTGAAACTCGAACAAAAGTTTCTGGACGATGTTGCCAACGGAACGGCATGGGAGGAATAGGAAAGATGAAAGCCAGCGGAATCCACATCGAAAACATGGCGGCTCGCCGAAAAGAGCACCGAAGGAATACCAGGCTGGATGACTTGCTGGCCGATCTGGAGGCCTTGTTGGGCCCCGTCGAGAAAGAGGCCGTAAAACAATTCAAGACCCCCCGGTTTCCGGTCCTGTTCCTTGTGGGCAATCCCCGTAGCGGGAGCACGGCCTTCATGCAGTTTCTCCAGTCAACGGGCCAGTTCGCGGTGCCCTCCAACATGCTCTCGCGTTTTTATTACGCCCCTTATATCGGAGCCAAGATACAGCAACTGCTGTTCAATCCGGATTTTGATTTCCGCAACGAGCTGGGCGGGGCTCAACGGGACGCGGCGGTTTCGTCGTCGCTAGGCAAGACCAAGGGGGCGTTGGGAGCCAGTGAAATGCTCCATTTCTGGCGTCGTTTCAGCCCTTATTACGATCCTCGGTATATCGAGCCTGAAAGGCAGAGTGAAGTCGACACGGAAGCGATCGCTTCGGAGCTGGCGGCCATGGAATCCGTTTTTGAGCGCCCCTTGGCGATGAAGGGCGCCATGTTGCTGAACCTGGGTTGTATGCAAAAGTGTGCCGAGAATCCGCTGTTTGTCTACTTGCGGCGCGATCCGTTGTTTGTTGCGCAGTCCTTGTTGCTTGGTCGTGAAAACCATTATGGCCGACGCGATATGTGGTGGTCGGTGATGCCTAAGGAATTTGAGCAACTAAAGGAGATGGATGTATACCATCAAGTTGCCGGGCAGGCGTTTTTCATCGCTCAGTCGGTTGAATCTGATTTGGCCGCGATGCCCGAAGAAAACAAGCTGGTCCTCGATTATGAAACCTTTTGCGACAACCCGGTCGCCGCATATGCCCAGGTTGTTGGTAAATTCAAGCAACTCGGTTACGAGCTGGAGCCGGGGTACAGCGGAACGCTGGATTTCAAGTGCAGCAACGACGTTCGTGTATCCACCGAGGACTTCGATGGATTGAAGGATGCGTATGCGGACTTTGAAAGCGGAAGAGTCGCTGTTTAGAAGGTGTTATGTTGCCAATGAAATGTTCCTGAACCATGAAGAGTTTGACTAGACTTAAACCTTCGATATTTATCGTGGGAGCGCAAAAGGCCGGAACGACGACGCTTCAATCATTGCTTGCAAAGCATCCTGTGATTGCTATTCCGGAAGAAAAGGAATTGGCTTTTTTCAATCGTGACGAGGAATATGAAAAAGGGGTTGGTTATTATCTGTCGAGATGCCCGGAAAAAGCATTCTTTCGGAAAAGCTATACGGTGGATGCCACGCCGGATTATCTGCCTGACGAACGGTGTGCCGCGCGTATCCAAACCTTTGCTCCTGACGCAAAAATCCTGATGGTATTGCGCGAGCCGGTTGAGCGCGCCTATTCCGCCTGGAACATGTACCGCCGAATGCTGCAGGATAAGCCGCAAATTATTTTTGACCGGCTGGCCACGGCGGATGCGGAAGTGCAGGCCTACTGGCGTCCATACCTGGAGCGGGGGCTGTGGATTTCATTTGAAGAATGTGTTGAACAGGAGCTGAACCCTACGGCGGGTCCCTTGCCGGATTGCATTCGCAGAGGTTTGTATGCCGAACAGGTGAAACGCTATCTTGATGTCTTCGGAGCTGAACAGGTAAAGATGATCCGGTTCAGCGATCTCACGCAAAATACCGACCAGGTCATGGTGGAGGTTACCCGGTTCTTGCATCTGCAGGAGTTCAATTGGGCGGCCGTCAACAGCACAAGCCGGAATAGGGGACAGTATGTTTCGCCGCTCTCGGATGAGTTAAAGGCCAAGATCAAGGATTTCTACCGGGCATCGAATGCGGCGGTCTTCGCGATGACCGGGTGGAAGGGATATTGATACATGTTGTAAGAGTGCGCTTGTGATAGCGCTCTAACCTCACAATGCTTTGATGAATACCTCTTTTTCAATTTTTCCCCAACAGTACAACTTAAGCAATGCCTCGTAGTCTTCTCGAAAAAATCTCATCAGATTTCTTCGACCCTGCTCAGATAATTGATCTTCTTGGGATGCCGGGTTCTTATGTGCCTGCATTTCATTTTCATAACCAAACACTCGCAAGATATCGGCGTCTAGGTTTTCCTGCATCAAGACGGCTGTGATTTGATCTGGACGACAATGCTCAAGCAATTCCTTAAGGTAAAAAGAGACATCTTCGCGGATGTGGTGAATTATACGGATCTCTTGTTGGGCACGAGTATTTGCTGTTCCATTCGCGTGATATAGTGCTTCAGCCAATCTATTTAGGGTGCCGTACTTAACCAGAACCTCATATTCGCCTTCGAATCGACCTTTCTGGGTGGCATCTGTAACTACAAGTTTATACCTCCATCGGAAGGCAGATTTCAAACGCGGTAGAGGACCCCGGGCAACAATTATATACTTTAGATCCTCTCTGTAAGGTGGCCTCTCGATATGAACCGCGTGAACATCTGAGTTGCGGACTGCATTTTGGATTCCTCTTTTCAATGTGCCACCACCACATTTTCCGATATGAACAAGTACGGTAGAGCCCTTCGGAAGGTGCGGTTTTTCATTCCCCTTTCTGTCGGAGTTTAGAAACTTAAAGCTAGGCAACGTCTTCTTCTTAACATTTTTCATGAAGGTCTCCGTGTTTTGTAAAACCCCGCTCAACGAGTCCACTGGTCCTGCAGTAGTTGTGACCTGTATTTCTAAAATGGCGTTTATGGATGAGTGGGAGTCAATGAACTATTCCGGGTCCCCTTTATGCGAGACCCATGTCTTTCTCGTAGAAATCAAGAATCCGTGATAGGGTTAATTCATTTGCATCGCTCTTGATTGTTTTGTAGGTCGTGGTCTTTGTTTTTCTGCGCGATTCGACTTTTTTTACCGATAGCTTGGTGCCGATGTTTTTGGAAAGCGTTTTCGCGAATCTGGAGTCGAATCCGTCTTCCTGGGCATATACCGGTATGTCATCGGCCAGGAACTCGTTTTGTGGCCGAATGTGATTGTCCAAGATAAAGGGATTGGATTCATATTTTTCAAACACCAACTCGGTCCAACTGTTAATTTCAATGTTTCCCTGAAGTTGTTCGTTGCGCATGTTGAATTCTGACAGGAAACGACCTAGTGGATCGCGTGTCGTGGCGAAGACATAATCAAAGTGTTCCAGATTGAACAGTTTTTCAATCAAGTCCATATGATAATGCTGGGGACTGCATTTCAAGCCGCCGCCGAAGAGATGGGGTTCCCAGAACTTGACTTCGAATCCATTGGCGCGAAACAGATCCTCGATATACGTACCACCCGTTTTAGGGATGTGTATGTAGAAAACCCGGATGTCGTCTTTGGTGAGTATTGGCATATTTAAATGAGCGATTGTAGAGTTATGGCGTTCCGAAAAAATGGGTTGGTTGAGCGACGCCTTGCTTGTTGATTATGTTCAATATGGTTCAGGTATATTATCTTCCGGAAGAACAGGCAAGAAGATGTTGCTCGGGCGGGGTTACGTTTGATGCTATGCGGGGATCTGCTGGATCGCCAAGGAGGGCTCCGAGGCTACACCAGCTAACCAATGTCGGTCCTTGAGCGGCAACAGCCGCTAACGATTTGTCGAACAGGGCTGCTGGACGAGCTGGGGAAGATTGTATGATCGGGCGCCCCGTTTTTTTCGGATGAATTGCCTGATAATCTTCCAACGCTTATCCTTTGTATCGGCGATAATTTTACAAATGGTGCTAAAGGTTGTCCTCTGTGCGGAGTTCTGGATTCCCAGATGTTGAAGGACCTGGTTGAGGTCTGCCCAGCACCAGTCTTTTATCCATGGCGGGAGTTTCGGGGAGCAATCCACAATGTGTTCAAAGTAGACCGTTTGGTTAAGTTTCAGCCGGTCGGAAATATTCAGGAAATTATAGTTAAGTTCGTTGTCGCGCGGAAAAATGGACACCTTCCCCTGATAGTTCGGGAAGAAGATAACCAGATGGAGGGCTGATCCCGCAATGCCGGCGATGTGTTCCGCGTCGGATAGAAAATGTACCTGTTCCTGAATGGGATGTTTTTCAGGCTTGTAGATGACCCATCCCTCCTTTTGCAGAATGCCTTCCAGGATGTCTTCGTTCAGAAACCGGCCCATTTTTGCCGAGCTTCTGGATAGCCAGACTTTCTTTCCGGCGACAGGAGCCGGAGCCTCCAGCACCTGGAACGCCGTTTTTTGTTCTTCCGCAAAGCGGGTTTGGATCATGTAGCCCGGTTCGGGAACGGTAAGTTCTTCAACGAGCGATTCCTCCGTCAGAATATGTATACCATTGCCGATGCCCAGCAGCTTCAGGATATCTTGCTGATAAGGAAGGAGCTCGGGCTGTCCATGTGCGCTGATCCATAGAAGCGGAGTTTGCGGATGCTTCTTTATAAACCAGAGGGTTGCCAGGCTCTCCAGTAGAAAATGGCCAAAGTGCTTAAAGAGATATCCGGCAAAAATATAGGATCCATTCAAGGTGTGTTTAGGACCGTTTGGAGTTCCTTGATGATGAATGGGGATTACGGGGACGTCTTCTTTTCGGGTCTGTTGCAGGTTCCGCCCCCTAAGCACTATGGGCGTATGCTGCCGGTACAGAAATCCTTCGGGAATCAACGTGTGGTCTGCCTGATAGAGTCCCCCCTTTACGCCGGGCATGACCGGGCCATTCTCCGCTCCTGTGCACGGTAGGCAAATCACATTTTTATAGGTTTCGAACTCCATGCCTGACTCTTTCTGCAGACAAACAAGATGTTTTTCTGCCGGACCGGATTTTCGGTTGGGTGGTCTATTCGCGGGTCTGCTTTTGGCCGGGAATCTGACGCAAACTTCTTTCCACGCGCATTTCGATGACAATATCGGGGTTCAGATCCTCCACCAATTGTTCCAGATCCGCAGTCTCAATATACATGAAGAAAAAGTATGTTTTATTGAAGTGGGAGGGCAACAGTGCAGTAAACCCGTGACCGGCGAAAGAGTCGTGAATAACCAGTGCCGTCCCTTCGCCATTGGGATTGATTGCCAGTTTCGGGCGCGGAACCACCATTTTTTTTGCCCAAGCGTCGTTGCAATAGTTGCTAACCACGGTTTGCGAAATCTTAACTTCTACCGGCGGCTGTATTTTGTGCATCACCATTTCGACGCTTTTTGACGCATACATCGTCGCCAAGTCGGCTTCTCCGATTTTCTCAACGATTGTGCAATCTTCACTCTTAATCGGTTTCATGGAGGGGAAATAACGTTGCAGGGTCTGCATCATCCTTCGGTAGCCGATATATCCGCCACTGGAGTTCCAGTGGGTGTCTCCCGGGAAATAAAGCAACTGCCGATCCTTTGCTGCCTGCAATTCCGGGAGCGGATAGATGATTTCGACATCGGAGTTTGCTTCCATGTAGGCCTGAAGCTGCTCAAAGCGGGTTGGGCCGCGACTCGCCAAAGTTGAGTCAGGCAGGTTTTCAGGATAGACGACGGTTTTGTCAGGGCAGATGTAGAAAACGTAGGGGATGTTACGCGATCTCAAAAAATCCCGACGGGCCTGAAGTGCATCCTTCCAGGTTTCCAGATCTTCGTCCGAGAGTTGCCGGAGCCCCATGAAGTCAGCAACCGCTTCGCCTTTCTTATAGAAGAACCAGCCCGGGGTTTTGCCCTTCAGTACCTTGCTTATTCCTTGGTTGAACACATCCTTCTGGATTTTCTGGTAGCGGCGAATAAAGGTGTTGCGAAACCCAAAATGGTCGTCGCAATAGGCGGTTAATTCGTCCGGCAACTCTTCCAGCGCACTGTTTTTGATGTCGGGGAAGCTGGCCATTTTCCGGTTTTCATTCTGCTGTGGATAGAAATCCCAGCCGAAAAAAGATCCGAAAAAAGGGAGCGTGATCAATCCGACGAACACGACGGAGAGCAGCCAGTCAGTCTTTTTTTGTTGCTTCTTGTTGTTCATAGAAAAGAGTCCCGATGAAGGTTAAAAGCGGAAGTAAATAAAGGGGTTGTGGGTGCCGGAAGCAAGTGCCATGGCGCTGAAAAGGAAAACAAGCGTCAATGTGGTTGTTTTGATGAGCCCGTACACCTGATCAAAGGCAACGACCCGATCCTTGAATCCAAGCGCGAATGATTTCATCCACGGCAAAAGCGGCGTGGCAAACAGGATCCCGTAGGCAATCGCCAGGCGGAGATCCGGCGCGAAATACTCGTTGGCCTCGATCGGGGAGACATGCGCCGGCGCAAACCCGAACATGGACTTGATGAGAGCAAACGATTGGGGAAAGGACTCGGTTGCGAACAGACTCCAACCCACCATTACAACAATCAGTGCGTAGGCGTGCTGCAGAACCCTGGGGATTCGTTCCAGCAGTTTTGCCAGGCCGCCCCGCTCAATTACCAAAAATGCCCCCTGGAAAAGTCCCCAGGCCACGTAGGCCCAATTTGCTCCGTGCCAGAGGCCGCAGACAAAAAAGATAATCACCAGGTTCAGGTAGGTCCTGCCACTTGATTTCCGACTGCCGCCCAGCGGAATGTAGAGATAGTCTCGGAACCATGTGGACAGGGAGATGTGCCACCTTCTCCAGAAATCCTGAATGGAGCGGGCAATGTAGGGATAGTTGAAGTTTTCCAGAAACTCGAAGCCAAACATGCGTCCCAGGCCGATGGCCATGTCGCTGTAGCCGGAAAAGTCGTAGTAGATTTGCAAGGTGTAGCAGACGACGGCCACCCAGGAGAGGGACGTCGTCAGCTTGTCGGGCGGCAGGGCGAAGATCATGTCGGCCGCTCGGGCGACGGTGTTGGCGATCAGGACCTTTTTTCCCAAGCCAAGCACGAAGCGAGTGACGCCGGAGGAGAACAATCGGATATTCATTTCCCGGTGCACCATCTGGTGGGCCACATCGCAGTAACGGACAATCGGGCCGGCCACCAGCTGGGGAAACAGGGTTACGAAACAGGCGAAGTCGATGATGTTCCGAGTAGCCTTCACATGGCCCCGGTAGACGTCAATCGTGTAGCTCATGGATTGGAAGGTATAGAAGCTGATGCCAAGCGGAAGCGCGATTTTCATGACATCGGTGGCCCGCAACGCTTCCGGAACAATGGCGTTGTAGGTGTCGATTCCGAAGTTGAAATATTTGAAAAACCCTAGAAAGGCCAGATTGGATATCAGGGAAATAAACAGTCCGGTTTTTTGCAGGATGGTTCGGGGCTCTCCCTCTTCCATTATTTCGATTCGGCCCTTGTGGAGGGCCCCGGAGATCAGCAGTCCACAGAAATAGTCAATGAAGGTAGAGGCGATAATAATCCATGTAAGCCACTGTTCTCCCCAAAAATAGAAAAGCAGGCTGGTGCACAGGAGAAAGAGGTTGGCCATGCGCCGCCAAACCACGGCTTGCTTGTGCTTTAGGGAGACGGGAAGAAACAGTAGGTGGTAGATTGACAGAACAACCGGAAGGAAGAAAAACAGAAATATAATTGAGCTGAAAACCATGCGAGTCTCCGTGACTTAAATGATATTGGAACCAGCTGGCTCACCGTTTGCATCGAAAGCCGGCATCCCATCCAAGAAGGCCTGTGTGCCATCTGCGCGGGCTTTATATTTTAATCGTTTATTTTTGTTGAGCGAAAAAAACTGTTTTTGCCTGTACTTGCAGGCCATTTGTTCAGGCGTTTTCCCGCCCCTGAGCAGTTGGTGCTTGGTATGGAAATAGGCGGAAGACCATCCAAAGTGCCACCCCTTGAGATATTCGATTTTTGGGGATGCGGTGCAGCATTTCCCTTTTAGGTGGGGGATGAGTATGTCGCTGCTAAGAAGAATCCTTTTGCCTGCCTTGCGCACCCGGAAGCAAAGGTCGTTTTCTTCCGAAAAGAGAAATATCTTTTCGTCAAAAAGGCCGATGGATTCCATTTCCTTCAGGTCGAACAGCATCGCCGATCCGCTGATCCACTCGCGTTCATGCATCCCCGACTGGGTAAAGTCTTCTTGTTTGACGGCCGGCGCAAATATGGCGGCCTGCCCTCGGTGTTGATGTGCCGCATCGAGTAGTTGCTGCACGAGGTCGGGGGTGGCCTCCAGGTCCGGATTGAGCAGCATGGCATATCGGGTTGTGGTCTTTTTAATGCCGAGGTTGGCGGCTCGTCCATATCCCAGATTTTTTTCGAGGGCCACGACGTTTACATGCGGGTGATTTTCGGCAAGCCGTTGCGCGCTGCCGTCCGGGCTGGCATTGTCCATGATCGTGATGGGGAAGGCGTCCGAGTCCAATAAATCCGCCATGCAGCTTTCCATGATGGCATGGCTATTATAGCTCACAATGATGATCGAACACTCGGGCATATGATCCTGTAGTTTAAAATGATGGATTTCACTAAACCATTGATTAAGTAGGCCTGAAAAAATATTGTCAATAGCGATAAGTCGCAAGTTCGCCGGAGGGGGCGTGGTTTCCTAAAACCTCAGGAGCGGGCCTCGGCTGTAGTGCCGGATGGCGCGCTCCTTATCCTGATGCATGGTCAGCAGTTCCGGTTGGCGCTGTAGGAAGAGATGCAAAAGCCTGTTGTAGTAGCACCACGGGGAAATGCGGAGCAACCGGATCACTTTTTTTATCAGGGCGCGCTCTTCCAAGTTTAGCAGATCAAGGGTCAGCCATGCGTTAAGCCGACGAATGGATTGTTGGATTTCAGACTTCCTTTTTTTCTGCTTTTCGCGTTTTTCCCGGAACGTTTTCCGACGGGATTTATCCTTGGGAAGGTCAATGGTGACATTGTTTTCATGCATGCGGTAGCTGGAAAGTGGCTCGTCAAGGTATAGAATCGTTCCCTCAGTAGCCGCCACAAAGGCAATCCAGTGGTCGTGAAAATCGATGCCCGCCGGGAAGGGATAGGCATGTTCCAGAATTTTTCGTGGAAACATGCAGGTGTGCCCGACCACGCAGTTACCCATGATCAGTGCTCGGTTGCAATGTCCGCTGAGTCGGTCGACGGACGCGAGAAAGTCGCCTTGGGATTGGTTTTCCTGGTCAATCAGGCTTGCGCGGGAATAGATAAGATTGTGCGAGTCGATCTTGTCGACCAAGGTGCTGATTTTGTTTGGAAACCAGATATCATCCTGGTCGCATAACGCAATAAATTCGCCGGCGCACAAAGAAATGGCTTTTTCGAAGTTTTTGAGGAAGCCGAGGTTGTTTTCATTCCGAATTGCCTGAATATATTCATATCGGTCTTCGAACTCTTTTAGGATATCGAAGGTGTCATCGGTTGAGCAGTCATCCGTGATGATAATCTCCAGGTTGGGGTAGTCCTGTGCAACCAGCGAGTCCAGCTGTTCCCTCAGAAAACGGGCTCCGTTGTAGGTGCACATGGCAATGGATACCAAAGGTCGCTGTTCTTCTTTCATCGTAGTACTTCCGTTTGATCGCCATTAGCGGAGCATCGCGGTGAGATAGCCGCGGCATAGTTTGCGAATGGCCTTCGGTTTATTGATCGGTATGGCCAGAAACTCCTCGGCATGCTTCTGAAGCAATCCGGCCAGTGGTTGATTGTACCAGATCCTGTAAAACAGCGCGTGTGCGCGTTTGAGCTTTTCAAGCAGCTGCCGCTCATCGGCCGTCAGTGCTTCCATGCGACAAAGTGCTTCCAGGATGACCTGGGCATTTTGATGCTTTTTTTTCAGCGCTCGGCTCCGACGTTCTCGCCGCAACCAGAAATTCCAAATGAGTTTCGGGCGGTTTTTTTTCAGGGAGAGGTTGTCACCGTGTTTACGGTAGTAGGACACCGGCTCCTTGTGCAGTTTTATGTTGCCATGAATTGCCGCAATGATGGCCAGCCACTGGTCGTGAGCCGTGATGCCTGCCGGAAACGGTAGGGCATGCTCCAGCAGGCTACGCTTAAAAAGGATGGTGTGGCCCAGGATACAGTTCTCAAAAATCAGGGATTTATAGCATTTTCCGTCGACCAGTTGAATGTTCCGCAAGTCATGGAACGTCGTGTTCATCCGCATCCCGTTTTCATCGATCATTTCCGTGGGGGTGTAGATGAGGGCGGCGGCGCCGATTTCCGCCACGAGCGTGCTGATTTTATTCGGGAACCAGATGTCGTCCTGATCGCAAAGGGCAATGTAGTCGCCGGAACAACGGGCTATTATTCCCTGGAAATTTTTAACCAGACCCAGATTGCCCTCGCTCTGGGTTACGCTGATGTTTTCGTGCCGCTGCTCATATTCTTTCAGGATTGCAAGTGTAGTATCCGTGGAACAATCGTCGGACACGAGGATTTCCAGGTTGGGGTAGTCCTGTGCAACCAGCGAATCCATCTGCTCCCGCAAAAAGCGTTCGCCATTGTAGGTGCACATTGCGACGGAAACCAAAGGACACGCTCCATTCGTCCTGGTTTCGGGATTGGTGCTCATTTATGCACCTCGTCCTGCCAGATGTAGTCGTGCGAAAACGGCAGTCCCAGCGTGGCTTCGACCATAAAGCTGACGATGCGTTGCCCCGAAAAGTGTTCATGGTAGAAGGCACGGCCCGCAGCGGCAACCGCTCGGCGCCATGCATCATCGTTCTGGAAGGCGACGGCCTTTTCAACCAATTCATCTTCATCCCGGAAAAAGGCAACCTGATCATCGGAGAAAAAGCGGCGCATGTCTCCTTTATCCCAGACAAAGGCAAGCAAGCCGTTACCCATCAAATGGGAGATGCGGTCCGAGGAGTAGAGCGACCATCCCTCGTAGCGGTTAAGGTTGAGGCTCATTTTGCTGGTTTCGACGACATGGTCGTAGTCGTGGCCCCAAACGGACGGTTTTCCGTAGATGCCGAATGTCTCGACCCGCATCTTGTCGCCGAGCCGTTCATGCAGGTTGACGATCAACGGATACCGCTCATCGCTTTTTGAGCCCCCGCCGCAATACATCAAATCGCGCTCGAATTCGGTTTTTTTGGAGTTGTCGAGGTTTTCGATGCATGGGTCGGTAGCGTTGGGGATATAGCCCACCACGTTTCGGCCGTTGCAGAATTGCTTCAGGGCGTCGCCGCCTGTCGTGGCGAACACGCCGTCGACCACTTCAGCCCGCTCCTTGATTTTTTCCTTGTTCCCCGGACGCCAGAACGGATCGATATTGCGGTAGATCATTTTAACGCCCGGCAACATCTTGCGGATTTGAAGCAACGTGCTGTTTTTGATGATGTCACAGTGGCCCATAATCATGATGTCGGGCTGGAAGTTGCTGCAGGTTTCGATCAGCCGGCGGTTGGCCGCCTTGGACCCCAGGGGCTTGATGTTCAGCGGGGCTTCAAATTTAGCAATGTCGCGATCGCTGAATTCGAGGACCTTCCAGTTGTTACGGATCATACCGTAAAACAGTTTTCGTCCCGTGTTTACCCGGCAGTTCCCATAGCGGCGGATTTGTATGTTGTCTACGTGGACGATACGCATTTTTGGCCTTCTTGTTCTCTTTTCGGGACTAACCAAGCAACTTTGCCAGATCGTATTCCTTGAACACGGCCTCGATCTTTTCATCGTTGCCAAACGTGGAGTGCTTGTTCCTGCGTTTCAAGGACACTTCCTGCGATCCTTCAATGGTCAGGAAGTTGGTCATGAAGTCGCGATTGCCCTCGATGATTTTACAGGGCGTTCCTTTTTTCAGGCTCATTGCCTTGAGCCAAATGTCATCCGCTCCGGGCGCCAGCTTCATGAATGCGTCCGTGTCGCCGATCTCCGGTGCAAAGCACCCGGGGAAATAGAGGACCCCGCCGACGCCGGTCGGGAAGACCAGCTTGGAAGGTTCGGTATAGCTGTTGGACCAGTCCCATTTATAATAGGAATTGACCTCGCCGGATTCCGAACGCGTCATTCTGTGGCCCCGGTGGCAATGGATGCAGTTCGGGTACTGCAGGTAGGCTTTGTAGAGTCGGTCGATGGTGTCGATCGGGTAGAGGAAATCATCGTCGACCGTAATCAGAAGACTGTCGGGGTATTTCTGCAATGTGTAATGGTATTTGGTATAGGGGCCGAGGTCCTTCTCGCAGAGGAGGATTTCCAACCCGCGGTCTTGCTGCAGTTTCAGGGTTTCGGGGAGGTATTCCGCCGAAAAGTCCTCGGCCGAGATGCACAGGACAATCCGGTCCGGCTTCAGCGACTGCTGCATGATGCTTTCGATGGTCAGGTAGACATCATGGATGCGCTTGCCGAAGGTGGTCAATGATACGACGATTTCGTGCCCGGTGTTGTTTCCCGTGCCGGGGGTCTGACTATGCAGGGTTTTTTCCTGCAGTTGCGTCGTTCGTGCAATGACCTTATGGCGGGTCATGATCGCTTCAAGCTTGCGCCTTTGCTTTGCCCGCCTTTTTTGCCTGTATTTCAAATGGAGTTTCATGAAAAGATGATCCGATAGTAAGACAGGTGAAACTAAATCTATTATTTTACTGGAGGCAACGTTTACTTAATGAAAATTACCCAAATCATGTTGGCGAAGGGGTTTGGCGGGGCCGAACGTTCATTTGTGGATACGGCGTTGGCCTTGGCGTCGCGGGGACACGACGTCCAGGCGATTTGCCATGAAAAGTTTATTAAGCGAAACCTATTGGAAGGCGTCCCGAACCTGACCCTTGAACCGATCAAGGCGGGGGGCGAGATCGATTTCATGACGCCTCGCCGTATTGCCAAGCTGATTCGTGGGTTCGGGGCGGAGATTGTGCATACCCAGCTTAAACGCGCCGCATGGCATGGTGGCCGGGGTGCGCATTTGGCTGGCGTCCCGGTGGTGTCCAAGCTGCACAACTATGTCCGGCTCGAACGCTATCGCTACGTTCACACGCTCGTGGGTACGACCGAGGACCAGCGCCGGCATGCCCTCGATCTCGGATGGCCTGAAGATCGCGTAACGGTGATTCCTAATTTTTCCCGGGTGGCTCCGGTCGATGTCGCACGTCCCCCCGAAAACCGTCCCCTCAAACTCCTTTCCTATGGCCGCTACGTCCCCAAAAAGGGGTTCGATGTTTTGCTGCACGCGTTCCGGAAACTGCTCGACGAAGGCATCGAGGCCACGTTGACGATCGGCGGAAGCGGTCCTGAGTTGGAGCCATTGACTGCCTTGGCGCGGGAGCTTGGTGTGGAGGACAAGGTAAAGCTGGGGGTCTGGATCGACGATGTGAGTGCGGCGCTGGACGCATCCGATCTATTTGTGCTGCCCTCCCGTGACGAGCCGTTTGGCATTGTTATGCTCGAGGCCATGGCGCGGGGCATTCCGATCGTGACCACCCGTACGCAGGGACCGGTTCAGGTACTCGCCGATACGAATGTCTATTTTGCCGAGATCGGTTCCGTGGATTCGTTGCTGGCCGGGCTGAAGGCCGTGGCAGAAGATCCGGGGCTTGCGGGGCAAAAGGCGGAAGCCGCGCTGGAATTGTACCGTAGCACCTACCATGAGGATGCCGTCCTGCCGCGGCTTGAGAACCTTTACCATTTGGTTGCTAGCCGCTGATGTTCGGGTTTTCTTTGCGGTGCTGCAACTTGTCGGATGTTTTCCGGACGATATAGGCCGGGCGGTTCTTTACTTCATCGTAAATGCGGGCGACGTATTCGCCGACGAGGGCGATCGCCAGCAGGATAAGTCCTCCAAGTCCACTGATAAGAATGACCAGCGTGGTAAAACCGGTAAAGGCGATTTCGTAGCCGAGCAACCGTTTGGCGGTGAAATAGGCTGCGGTGGCGAAGGCCAGCAGCGCCGTGATCAAGCCTATGAAACCAAGTATGCGGATCGGTTTATAGGAAAAGCTCATGATGCCGTCGATGGCGTACTTGGCCAGTCGTTTGAAAGTCTGCTTGGGGGTGCCGGCTGCACGGTCGTCGCGGGCATAGTCCACGAAGTCCTGCTTGAATCCGACCCAGCTGTATAGACCCGGCAGGAAGCGGTTGCGCTCGGGCAGTTTTCGGACCTCATCGATGGCGCTACGATCCAGCAGGGAAAAAACGCCGACGTTTGATGGGATCGGGAAATCGATGGCATAGCGGAAGAAGCGGTGAAAGGCATCGAAGCCCATCCGGCGCAGTCCGGTTTCGGCGCGCTGGGTACGGCGGGCGAAGACGATCTGGTTGCCGGCCTTCCAGGAGGCGATCAACTGCGGAATCAGGGAGGGCGGGTCCTGCATGTCGGCATCCATTACCACCACGGCATCGCCGCGTGCGTGGGCGATGGCGGCCGTGACGGCTGCCTGGTGGCCGAAGTTGCGCGATAGGTCCACCCACTCGATCTGCGGGATTTCCCGTTTGGCCTTTTGGATGATGTCCAGCGTTTGGTCGACGGAGCCGTCGTTGACGAGAACCAGTTCCCATTCCATGTCCTGCTTCCGCATGACGTCGGCGACCGCGTTTATGAATTCACTAATGCCGTGTTCTTCGTTGTAGACCGGTGCAACTATGCTTATTTTCGGGTTCATGCCGCTAAACTCTATTTTTTTGGCGGGATGTATGCAATGCCGTAGCGTCCTGCCTTGTGGTCGGCGCGGCGTGGCCATGGAATCACCTCGTCCGGCTCCAGCTGGAGATTTGGATAGCGCTGGCGCATGTCCGGATAGAACACTTCCAGTGGAGCTTCCAGAGAACTGGAGGCAACATACGATTTCAGCCAGACGATTATGGCGCCTTTTTCCTGAACCTGTTCTTCCGTCAAGTATGTTGACTGCTCAAGACTTCCGCGGATCATGACGGCAGGCTCGTCTTTGCCGTAGTGGTTGACGATACCTCCCAGGAATTCATCACCAATAACAAAGGCCAGCGGCTCCTCCTGCTTTTCATGCCAGCGGGCCTCAACTGCCTGGGCGAGGGCTTCCCCGGGATAGTTGACGCGGTGTGGAACGGCATTGAAGTGGGGGCCAAATCCATAGAGGAGGGCATAAACCGTTACAAATGCTGTGGACATGAGCACGATGGTTGTCATAACCGTCCGAGGGAACCGGTCGATCTTAAACCGGGGAACCAGCCAGAGTCCGATGGCCAGCGG
>JBNKSB010000063.1:0-17488 GCA_050297095.1 Pontiella sp.
CCGTCGACTATACCTTCAGCTTCATGACCGTCGATGGCGACGGCAAGGTCCGCATGGACTGCTCCTCGCCCTATGCCATGGCCAGCCTGATCGATCTTAAGGACGACTTCGACATCGCCTATGGCAACGACCCCGATTATGACCGCCACGGCATTGTAACCAAATCTTCCGGCTTGCTGAATCCGAACCACTATCTGGCCGTCGCGATCAACTACCTCTTCGCCAACCGCAGTGGATGGAATCCCGATGCCGCCGTCGGCAAGACGCTGGTCAGCTCCTCCATGATCGATCGGGTCGCCAATGGACTGGGAAGAACATTGAAGGAAGTCCCGGTCGGCTTTAAGTGGTTCGTGAACGGGCTCGTCGACGGCTCGTACGGGTTTGGCGGCGAGGAGTCCGCCGGCGCCTCGTTCCTGCGCAAAGACGGCACCGTATGGAGCACCGACAAGGACGGTATCATTCTCTGCCTGCTGGCCTGTGAAATCCTGGCCGTTACCGGCAAGGATCCGGGCGAGCATTATCAGGAGCTGGTCGCCAAGTACGGGAATCCAGTCTATGCCCGCGTCGACGCCCCGGCCAACCGCGAAGAAAAGGCCAAGCTCGCCGCGCTTTCGCCGGAACAGGTGAAGGCCGAAACCCTGGCCGGCGATCCGATCACCGCCAAGCTGACGCATGCGCCGGCCAACGGCGCGGCCATCGGCGGCCTGAAGGTCTGCACCGAAAACGGCTGGTTTGCCGCGCGCCCCTCCGGCACCGAGGACGTCTACAAGATTTACGCTGAAAGCTTCAAGGGCGAGGACCACCTCAAGCAGATCCAGGCCGAAGCCCGCGAAATCGTCAACGCCGCCCTCGCATAAAAAAACCACCACGAAGGCACGAAGATCACAAAGGCTCATTGGTATCGACTTCTTCGTGTCCTTCGAGTCTTCGTGGTTATCATCTCCCTATGAGTAGAGGAAAGAACAGTGGAAAGAAACGAGGGCGTGGCGGCGCGGGGCAGAACCGCGCCGAGACGGAGGCGTTCCTGAAGAAAAACCGTAAGAAGGCGGATGTCATCGAAACTGCCAGCGGCCTGCAATACACCATCAAAGACCCCGGCACCGGAAAAAGCCCCGATGAGTGGAGCACGGTGGAAGTGAACCAGCGCATCCTGCTCGTCGACGGCACGGTCATCAGCGATACCTATCACAAGCCCGACCCCGATGTCTTCACGATGGCCGAAGCCATCGACGGACTAAAGGAAGGACTGCCCCTGATGAAAGAGGGCGGAAAGTTCCGCTTTGTGGTTCCCCCCGACCTGGCCTGGGGCAAGCGCGGCGCCGGCGACAAAATCGGCCCCTATGCGGCCCTCATCTTCGATATTCGCCTCGAAAAGGTCATCGACTAGGCAAGCTCCTCCACTGACTTTAGATTCAGTCCGATTTCTCAGGACCCGTTGACACCGCACCCGCACGGTTTAGAATATAGGCGTAAGGAGGTGGACGACATGTCATTCAATCAAACAAAAGATCTGCTGGATGTAGCGCGCCAGTTCCATATCAATCTGTCCAGCCTATACGAAACAATGAAGGACCGCGCGAAGACGGACGAAACCCGTGCGCTGATCGGCACTCTGATCGAACATGAGCAGGTCCTCGAAGAACGCCTAGGCGAATACGAGGACGAGGCGTCGGCCAATATACGCGACACCTTTTTCAAGTACGTGGTCGATGAACATAAGAAGTGCTTCGCGGAATATGCCCTGCCGGAATCCATGAGCTCGATGGACGTGATTGATGCGACTAGGCACTTCGATCAATGCCTGGGCGACTTCTACAAGGAGATGGCGCAGAAGTCGCTCTCCGAGCATGTGCGTGATGTCCTGCTCAACCTGATGCAGATGGAGTTGCACGAACAGATGAACCTGAGCCGGCGCACGCTGGAGTTGGTTGCATCCTATTAGCTCGGCAATCCACTTGCCCAGACGCGGATTGAACTGCATGGTTTCATCGTTGCGAAGGAGGAGCATCATGCAGGATATCCGATGGGGCATTATGGGTTGCGGCTGGATTGCCAACACGTTTGCAACCAGCCTGAAGGCGTTGAACCACGGAACGTTGCTCGCCGGAGCCTCGCGGACTCCGGGCCGCGCGGGGGACTTCGCCGGAAAACACGGCATGGAACGCCACTATTCCGACTATGAATCGCTCGTGGGCGACCCCGACATCGATGCCATCTACATTGCCACCACCCACAACTTCCACTATGAAAACATCAAGCTGTGCCTTGAAAACGGGAAGCATGTGCTTTGCGAAAAACCGTTTACCGTGAATGCCGCACAGACGCATAAGCTTGCCGAACAGGCGAGGAAGCACAATTTATTTATGATGGAAGCACTCTGGACCCGGTTCCTCCCGGCCATCCTCAAGCTTCAGCAGCTACTGGCCGATGGTGTGATCGGTGACGTCCACACCGTTAAGGCCGACTTCTGCATCGGAAAAAAACTTCGTGCAAAACACCGCCTTCGCAATAGGGATCTGGCGGGTGGTTCCCTGCTCGACCTCGGCATCTATCCCATCAATATAGCTTCCATCGTTTATGGGACCCCACCCGTAAAAATCCATGGCACAGCAACCATGGACAAAAAAACAGGCGTGGACGAATTCTCGCAATACCAGCTGGATTATGGCGATGGAAAGACGGCTGAACTGTCGGCTAGCTATGCTAAAAAGGCTCCGGTGGATGCCGTCATCACGGGAAACGACGGACTTATTCGCATTCCCCAGTTTCTCGGCGCGAAGGAACTGCACATCCATCGTACTGGCGAAAAACCCGAGATTTTGGACTTCCCATACGGCGAAGGGCAAAACTTTAAGTTTGAAATTGCCCATGCCATGGAATGCATCGCTGCAGGAAAAACGGAGAGCGATATCATGCCACTCTCCAAAACGCTCGAAATCATGGAAACCATGGACGAACTTCGCCGGCAGTGGAACCTCACCTATCCTGAAGAGACACGCTGAGAGCTCAACAAGCCATTCGCTTCTCCGCCCATTCATAGATCGATGGAAGGACAAACAGCGTCAGGAAGGTGGAGGTCGTCAGACCAAACACCACCACGGCGGCCAGTGGTCGTTGTACCTCAGCGCCGGCACCGTGGGAAAGCAGCAACGGCAACAGCCCAAGCATGGTGGTTAGCGTGGTCATGATGACCGGCCGGAAGCGAATCAAGCTGCCGTTCACGACGGCGGCCCGAATCCCCTGCCCTTCCCTCCGCAGGTCGTTGAAGTCGGTGAGCAGTACCATGGCATCCTGCATCGCAATGCCGAACAACGCAATGAACCCGATCGATGCCGGTACGGAAAGATACTGCCCCGTCACCCACAGTCCAACAACACCGCCAATCAGTGCCAGCGGCACGTTCAGGATAATCATCGCCGCATGGCGCATGGAATGGAAAGTGAGCCACAGCAACACAAAAATGGAGACGATGACTACCGGCACGATGATGGCGAGCCGATGCATGGCACTGCGCTGCTGCTCGAACTGGCCGCCATACTCGATGAACACGCCGTCGGGCAGGTCGACCTTCTTATGGATGGCCGACTGAACATCTTCCAGCACTTTGCTCAGCGCGCGTCCTTCGATGTTGCCTTGTACGATCCAGCGCCGTTGATTGTGTTCACGGTTAATCTGCAGGGAGCCCTCCACCATTTCAATCCGCGCTAGTTGGTCCAGTCGCAACAGGGCACCGTCGGCGGAACGAATGAAAAGCTGACGCAACGCATCGGGCGTCGAGCGGAACTCCGGAGCATAACGGACATGGATGCCGTAGCGACGGGTGTTGCGGTAAAGCGTGCCCACAACACGACCGCCGATGGCGGTTTCAACCTGCTCCAAGACGGTTTCGCCGGGCACTCCATAGCGCGCCAACGCCGCGTGATCGAGTACGATTTTGATCTGCGGCTGCCCGTGACTCTGCTCGACCGACAAGTCGACCAGCCCCTCGATGCCGTCGATGGCTTCACGAATTTCCCCGGCACCTACACGGATCTGATCGAGATCTTCGCCATAGACCTTGATGGCCAGCTGGGCCTTGACGCCGGAAAGCAGCTCATCGAACTGGTTCTGGATAGGTTGGGACAGGTTGGCTGTTACACCGGGATATTCATCCATCAACATGCGAATCCGGTTGACGATATCCGGTTTATCCACACCCGCCTCCAATTCCACATGCAGCTCGGCAAAATTGACTGGATGCGGGTGGCTGCCGGCTTCCGGTCGGCCGATGCGTGTAATCACCGTATCAACGCCATTAATCTCCATCACCCTGCCCGCCACCTGCTCCATGGTTGCCTGCGCCTCATCGAGCGAAATGGATGGAGCCATGCCGGCGGCCACCATGATCGATCCTTCCTCCAGCACCGGGATAAACTCTGTTCCGATGCTCCGGAGTCCGACAATAGCCACGAGTGATAAAACCAGAATGCCGGTTAGGGCAACCGCCTTGAACCGTAGCACCTTTAGCAACAGTCGGTGGTAGCCATCCTTTATCCGGCGGTAGAAACGCGATTCCTTGTAGGGCTTTTCATTGAGCAGCCAGCTGGCCAGGACCGGTGCCACCACCAATGCAAACAGAATCGAGCCGGCCAGCGCCAGCATGACGGTGTAGGCCAGCGGCTTGAACATTTTTCCCTCGACCGCCTGTAGCGAAAGAATCGGAATAAACACCGTGATGACAATCAGGATCGCATAGGCGATCGGGCGTCCGACTTCCCGCGTCGCCTCGAAGATCAGTTGCAGGCGGTGCGATTTGTCCTCATGCCGCATGCCCAGAAAACGGTGGATATTTTCCGTCACCACAATCGAACCGTCAACCAGCATGCCCAGCGCTACCGCAATGCCACCGAGCGACATCAGGTTGGCGGATATCCCGAAACGCTCCATGCCGATGAAAGCCACCAGCGCACAGAACGGCATTGCCAGCGACACGATTACGGCCGCACGGATGCTGCCGAGAAAAGCCAAAAGCACCAGCAACACAAGTATCATACCCTGCAACAGCGCGGCCTGCACCGTGTTCAGCGCGTTGTCGACCAAGTCCGCCTGTTCATAATACGGCACCAGCCGGACGCCTTCGGGCAAACCCGCCTGCACCTGCTCAACCTTTTGGTAGAGGTCTTCGATCACCTCGGCCGAGTTGGCGCCGTAGAGCTTCATCACAATGCCCGAAACCACCTCTTCGCCAGCATCACGCGTCACCACACCGCGGCGCAATGCCTTGCCGTGCACCACTTCCGCAACATCGCCGATCGAAATCGGCGTACCGTCGACGGTCTTGACCGTGATACCGCGGATATCATCGAGATCGTGCAACAATCCGATCCCGCGCACAAGATGCTCTTCCGAATTGATCGGAAGATACTGCCCGCCCACATTGCGGTTGTTGTTCTGGACAGCAGTCACCACGTCTTCGATGGCCAGCCCATATTGGTGCAGCAGATAGGGATCGAGCTGGATCTGGAACTGCAGCACATGGCCGCCGGCACTGAGGATATCCGTCACCCCGGGCACGGTTTGCAACTGTCTCTTAACGATCCAGTCGTTGATATCGCGCAAATAGACCAGTGGATCAAGCCCGCCGGTATCGGCCCCCTCTTCCAGCTCCAGATAGTAGAGGAAAACCTGTCCAAGCCCGCTCGAAATGGGCCCGAGGGATGGCGGCTCCCTCAATGCAGGCAAGTCGGCCAGCGCCGCCGTCAGCCGTTCCGACACCAATTGCCGGGCAAAGTAGATGTCCGTGTCGTCGGTGAAATACACATAGACCACCGCCATGCCAAACGCCGAGGTCGACTTGATCTGCGTCACGTTCGGAAGGCCGTTCATGGCTGTTTCGATCGGATAGGCCACCAGCTGCTCCACCTCTTCCGGCGCCATCCCGTCGGCTTCCGCAAAAACCGGAACCATGGTCGGTGAAATATCCGGGAAGGCCTCCACTTCGAGCCGGCGGTATTCCACCAGCCCCAGGCCGATGATTCCCACCAGCGCCAGCACCACCAGCCCGCGGTTCTTGAGTACGGCATTGATAAGACGTTCAATCATCCGGTCCTCCTAGTGGTTGTGCCCGGCATGGGGATCCATGCCGCTGGTGATCAGTTCGGCTTTCAGCGTAAAGGCACCGGAGGCCACATAGTGGTCGCCCGGTTCCAGCCCTTGCCGGATTTCAATGAAATGATCATCGGCCATTCCCGTTTCCACATCCACCGGTTCGTAGCCGTGTTTGCCCGGAACAAACACCACGCTTTCACCCTCGACCGATTGCACTGCAGATCGCGGAACACGGACCCCGACATTGATCGTTTCGGTTGTGATGCGCGCCCGCACAAAAGCGCCCGGCGTAAAATCCACCCCCGCGTCGGAAAGAATGCACCGAGCGGTGAAGGTTCGTGTTTCGTGCGATACAATCGGACTGATGTATTTGACGGTCCCGTGCGCCTTATGCCCGTCGTGGGCGATGAACTCCACGCCCATGCCCTTGCTAATCAAATGCTGGTATTGCGGAAAAATACTGATATCGGCCCAAACACTCGACAGATCGGCCACTTCGTAGAGCACCTTGTCCGCATCGGCGGTTTCGCCCAGGGCCAGATCCTTTGCAATTACCACGCCGTTGAGCGGAGCGGCAACTGTGTAGACGGCCAGGGTTTCGCGGTTTTCAAGCGAGGCGAGCACTTCGCCCTTTTTCACCTCGTCGCCGATCTCGGCAAAAACCTGTCGCACCACACTGGCATAGCGCGGGGAGACTGCTGCAGCGTGATCGCGGTTCAGCTTGATCTCCGCCGGAAAGACCGAGGTTTTGGCAATTATGCCCCCTTCAGCTTCGCAGGCCTGAATACCGGCATTCTCCGCAATCCCCGTCGAAACCTCAACCTGCGTTTCGTGTTCATGGGCATGACCGGCATGTTCGGCGGCGTCCACATGACCGTGGTCAGCATGCCCATGGTCTTCGGGACAACAACCCTCTTCTTTTTCTGCGTGGTCGTGCTCGCCGTGTTCATGCTGCTCACCGAGCCCATGATCATCTGTTGCTTCCGGTTCGTTCAGTCCTTCCAATCCGGGAAGGGTAAAACCTGGTCCGGCGGCGGCCTTTTCCCGGCAATCCGGGCAGTCGCAAGCCAAGGGTTCCGTGTCGGGTTGCTGCGCAAGCACTCGACTCGCGGCCAGCAGTAAAATTAAAATCAGGGTGGTTTTCATCTAGTTTCCTCTCGCTTCAAATCGTGATAGTTCGGCCTCGATGAGATGGACCGCCAAGAGACTCTCAATATGGCGGATGCGCACCTCGGCCAGATGCTGTTGGGCGGCAATCAGCTCGAACCAGGAGTATCGTCCGGCTTCGTAGCCCTCGCGACTGAGCGCATAGGCCTCTTCGGCCTTGGGCTGCAGTTTGTCGCGGGTGAGCGACGCTTCCATGACCGCACCTTTGTGAAGCTCGCGAAAGGTATCCAGTTCCTGCTGGAGTTTACGCCTAGCCTCCGCCTGTTCTTCCCGGATGGCATCGGCCCGAAGCAGGTTCACAGCCTGCTCCGCCCGGCCCTGCCTGGCGAATGCGAGTGGCATCGAAACTGAAAAAACGAAGGAACCGGCATCGTCAGCAGCTTCATGCTTGTAGCCCGCACCCAAGGCGAGATTACCGACATCCTTCGCCTTGGCCCGTTCCGCCGCCGCCATCTTTCGGTCGATCTCGGCTTCGAACCGCAACAGTGTCGGATGGGTGTTGTTTACAATCAGCCCTTCAATAGACTCGACATCGTAATAGGATCCCGACAAAACCGGCAACTGTTCGACCGGAATTCCGAGCAGGGATGACAGGCGCGCCTTGGCGGCAGCCAGATCGCCATAGCAGCAGGTTTGCGCCAGCACAATCTCCTCGAGCGCAAGCTCCGCCTGCACAACGTCAAGCTGCGATCCGGCCCCGGCCTCCAACCGGCGCTTGGCCACTTCCACAAAGGCTTGTCCAAGTTCCAGCTGCTCAGCTCTGACCTTCCCAATCTCCTGCTGCGCCAACAGCTCCGTAAAGGCCCGGCGGACCTGCACGAACAGCTCGATTCGCTTTTCTTCCGCCGTATGGGTGGAAATACCCACGGACTTCGAGGCAAACAACCGTTCAGCCGACCGTTTGCCGCCTCGCAGGAATTCCTGTTTGATGCCGGCCGTATATTCGCCTTCTTGGTACGGGTCCATGTCCCCGCCGATCCCTTCAGCCTCAATCTTCAATTCGGGATTCCGCCAAAGCCCGGCTGCGGCAACCGAAGCTTCGGCCGCCAGGATGTCGAGATTAGCCGCCCGCAGAGTGGGCGAATTTTTGCGAGCCAGTACAAGGGCCTGCTCTAGGGTCAGTGTGGATTCGACCTGGCCGAATCCGGTTGCAGCCAACATGCCACAACACACAATAAATAGGGGTTTCATGGTTACTCCTGATTGATGGTTCTTCGTTCGTGTGCGAATCGAAGAAAAATCAAATCAGAAGCCGAACGGTCTGAAGCGCATCAAGGATGCCCGTCTCGGGATGCTGGACCATTTTGCATGGTGCGGGCACAGCGGGAAAACGGAAGGAAACGGCAACGCCTGGAGCTGACGGAATATCATTCTGGAATACTACCAGGGATGTCGTCGCGGTCTGATCAGCACATGGCACTTCCGAGCAGGAATGACAATGGCATTCATGGGATTCCGAAGCACATAATTCAATGCCGGCCGCATCGCCATGGTGGTGGATATCGCCCACGGCAACATGCATGCATGGCCAGGCGGATGCCAGCCACACACCAATCAACAACATGTACTTCAGCCATTTCATGGGATTTAGAGACCTATTGGCATACAACCCCGTTCAATTAAAGAAGAAACCGCCCCGCTTTCGCAGGACGGTTGAGATGCTAGTGGACCTACTTAGCCTTCGATGACCGAGAAATCCTCTTTGCCAACGCCGCATTCCGGGCATTCCCAATCGTCGGGGATGTCTTCGAAAGCGGTTCCGGGAGCGATGCCACTGTCAGGATCGCCAACTTCCGGATCATAGATCCAACCACATACGTCGCAGATATATTTTTTCATGGTTTACTCCTTATGAAATTTTACGGGAGATGATTCCTATAAATCGTGGACGCCGCAAGGGGTTTTTGCCCCGAATTGCCTACCGCTCAAATTGCTCGGCATATTTCCCCATCATGCGGCCGGCCTCGCGGCACTCTTCGAGCAACTCGGGCGTCGGCACATACTGCGAACGGAGCGGATCGCGCATGATTTCGATTTTCATCTCCTTCATGGCATCTTCCACGGCGGATGCACCTCCCCGTTTACTCCATCCATAGGAACCGAATGCAAAGCCCTGCTTGTTGGTCGGACGCAGGCCGGACATATAGCAGAGAACCCCGGCCATGGCGGGCATGAGCGAGTTGTTCAACGTCGGCGAACCAATGGCGATGGCCGCGCAATCAAGCACCTCGGTCACGATCTTGGTCGCATGCGTGGTGTCGACATTGAAGAATTGTGCCTCGACATTGCACTCCTGCGCGCCTTCGAGAATGGCTTCGGCCATCTTTTCGGTGGCTTTCCACATCGTGGCGTACAGCACGATTACTTTCGGACGCGGCTTGCAGACCACATATTTCTTATATGCCTCGAACACCTCCTTGAGGTGGCTTCGCCAGATCACGCCGTGACTCGGGGCAATCATCTCGATCTCCAGTCCGGCAGCACGCTCCATCGTCTGCGAAATCGGACGCCCGTAGAGCATGACAATGTTGGCGTAGTACGCCTTGGCTTCGTGCAGGATTACATCGAGCGGCTCCTCATCATCGAAGCGGAAGGCGGACGCATAGTGCTGGCCGAAAGCATCCATTGAGAAGAGCAACTTGTCTTCGGGAACATAGGTGAACATCGACTCCGGCCAGTGAACCATCGGGGTGTTGACAAACTGAAGCGTCCGCTTACCCAGCGAAAGCGTGTCGCCGTCTTCAACGACATGCCATTTCCAACTCGCGGTATCGTAGTGCTTTTCCAGCGCCACCTTGCACTTCTCGTTGCAGACGAGCGTCGCGTTCGGACAAGCTTCCATGGCGGCGGGCAAGCCGCCGGAGTGGTCGGGTTCCGCATGGTTGCAAATGATGTAGTCGATGCTTTCCAGCGGAGCCAAGGCTTTGACGTGATCCAGAAACTTGCCCACAAAGGGCGCCTTGACCGCGTCGATAACCGCATTCTTTTCATCACGGATCAAATAGGCATTATAGGTCGAGCCGCTCTCGGTCTTGTAGCCGTGGAAATCACGCACGGTCCAGTCAATATAGCCAACCCAATCAATCCCTTCTTTCAGTGTAATATTCATATCCTTTACTTTCCCCAGTTGGATTCTGCCGCCAGCATGGCCAGCGTGGTTTTTTCAAAATAATCGCGTACCTGCATGGCCAATCCCGGTAGCAACGTCCCCAGCACGCAATCAGTACGAGGGCATTGATTTTTACCAAACAGGCACGGTTTGCAAAGCATGGAGCCTTCCATAACCTCATAAATCTCCAACAACTTGATGTTGGACGGTTGTTTGGCGAGGCTTACGCCCCCGGCTGGCCCCCGCTGCGATTCGAGCAGGCCGGCCTTGGTCAACCGTTGGTGGACCTTGGCCAAATGGTGGCGGGAAACCTTGAACAGATCCGCAATCTCAGCCGTGGTGGATTGCCCTTCCGGATCTATCGCCAAATGCACCATGGAATGCAACGCCAACGCCGTTGCATCGGAAATTTTCAAAATATCAGCCATAATCCCTCTCTTTTGCCAAACAAGCAATGGAGCACCTATTTACGAAAATACCCGCAACACTGCAACCGCAACCTAAAAAAAACACCGGCCGCCAACGACCGGTGTTTCCGCTCGGACGCCGAATTCGATTATGCCTTCAAGGCTTCGGCAATGGCGTCGCAGACATAGTCAATGTTGGCGGAAGTCAGGCCGGCGACATTGATGCGCCCCCCCCTGACGATGTAGATCGACTTGTTTTCCCGCAACCATGCCACGATCTCGTCGGACAGACCGCTAAAGGAAAACATCCCGCGCTGCTCCGTGATAAAGGAAAAATCCTGTTCCACACTCCGGGCAGCCAAACCGTCGACCAGCGCCTTTCGCATGGTCTTGATCCGTTCGCGCATTTCGGCCACTTCACCAATCCACTGCTCGTAGAGCGCATTATCTTCGAGTACGGCGCGGGACGCCAACCCTCCGTGCGCCGGCGGATTGGAATAGTTGGTGCGTACCGCCAGCTTGACGTGGCTCGCGGCAACGGCGGCCTCGTCGGCCGAGGGGCTGACGATGGTCAGCGCACCGGTGCGCTCCTGATAAAGCCCGAAGTTTTTGGAAAAGGAGCTGGCCACATAGAAATCGATGCCGGCGGCCGCAAATTTTTCAACGGCTGCGCGGTCGGCTTCAAGACTGTCGCCGAAACCCTGGTAGGCAAAGTCGAGGAAAGGCATCCAGCCCTTTTCCACGGCAACGGCCACCACGTGATCCCACTGTTCGGCCGAAAGATCCACGCCCGTGGGGTTATGACAACAGACATGCATCAGCACAATGTCGTCCGCAGGCACGCTTTCGAGACAGCTCAGCATGCCGTCGAAATCAACATCCTTCGTGTCGGGGTTGTAGTAGGGATAGTCCTTGATGGAAAATCCGGTGGCCGTGAAAATGCCTTTGTGGTTGGCCCAGGTCGGGGAGCTGACCCAGATGTTCGAGGCAGCCTTGAACTTGTGCAGCAGATCACCGCCCACACGCAAGCCGCCGGTCCCGCCCGGCGTCTGCAGGGTAACGGCGCGACCGGAGGCGATGACCTCGCTGTCCGCGCCAAAAAGCAATTTCTGTACATTGGCGTCGTAGGAGGGATCGCCGGTCATCGGCAGGTAGCTCTTGCTCTCCTGCTTTTCTAGCAGCCCCCTCTCGGCGGCCTTGATGCACTTCAGAACAGGCGTGGTGCCCTGATCATCCTTGTAGACCCCCACCCCTAGGTTAACCTTGTTGGGGTTGGAGTCCTTCTTGTAAGCTTCGGAAAGCCCCAAAATGGCATCGGCCGGGGCGGAATCAATCTCTTTCCACATAAATCATCCCTCTCTTATGATTATCCGTAATATTCTTGGTACCAGCGCTTAACAGTATCTTGCTGCACCTTGACGATACCAATTTCACGCAGGGCGTTTTCCGGAGAATCGGAAGCATGGGCGGCATTGACCATGATGTCGGTACCGAACTCCTTGCGCACGGAACCGGGCGCCGCCTTGCTTGGGTCGGTCGGTCCCAGGATGCTGCGAATCTTTTCAACCGCGTTTTCGCCCGCGTAAACCAACGTCATGCAGCGGACCTTGCCTTCGTCATCGACCTCGTCGCCATGGACATCCGGCGCCCACTGCCCCGTCATGAAATTCATGATGCTGTAGAACTGATGGTCTCCAAACGCCGGTCCAAGAGTTCCTGTCAGTGCATCTTTCACGCTGCTTGGCATCTCAAAACCGAATTCACCGGAAAGCACCTTGCAGGCGCGATCGACCGCCATGCCGCCCAGCTTGTCGCGAAGCACCGGCTGGACCGGCCCATAAAACTCAAGCGCTTCGGACAGGCTCATGCGCAGGAGCTTGGCACCAACCAGACGCAGGCCGGAGCGGGAAAAAATATCCATGATGTTCCCCGGGCGGGAACTCGGGAACGTAAAGTTGTCGGGCTTGATGATCACCAAGGTTTTTTGGACATCCTTGTCGTCCGCCAATCGGATCACGTTTTCAAGCACCCCGCCGTCCGCTTCTGAAAATTCAGCCCACAACCCCAGAGAGGCTTCGGCGAATTCGCGCGTCGGGGCCGCCAGCACCGCCGGCTCGAAATAGGTTACGGTTCCGTCGTGCGCCTTGATGTAATCCCCATAGGTCCCGCGGATCGTGTCCGCACTCTCGATCGAATCCTCAAACCCGCCAATGGCGTCGCGCAGCTTGCGAATGGCATTTTCACCTTCAAAGAGAAGCATGAATACGCGATGGACCTGTCCATCTTCCGTTGGCGCAAACTCACGTTCAACGTACTCGGAAAGAAGTTCGCGGATTTCCGGCCACACATCCGGACTCTTGCGGATCAATTCCGCATAACGCGTTACCAGCTCCGAACTCGGACCAAACATGCGGGCCGCCACAAGGTCCAACCCCGTCGTGCTCAGCAAGCGGCCAAGTACTCCACCAGTGCGCGATTTTCTTAACGTATACGGGGTAATCAATACGTACCCAAGTTCCTTTGACATTCTCATCCTCCTCAAGTATTGGTCCTACATACCTAGCCAAGATTGCCCGCACAATATCGAAATGCGAATTTATGTACAACAACACCCATGCAAAACCTCTTCCGGAAAAGGTCCTACGTCGTCACTTTGAGCTGTTAAGTGACCTCCTTTCCGATTTCAGCCGCCTCGTGTTCGAGGAAGGTCGCCCCGCCGACACCCTGCTCAACCAATACCTGAGGAGCCACCGTGAACTTGGCTCGCGCGACCGGCGCTTCCTGTCGCAGGCCCTCTTTTCTTTTTTCCGGTGGTATGGATGGACCATCGGCAAACTCGATCTGGCCCCGGTCGAAGCCTGCCTGCTTGGGGCCATGCTGGATAGCACCGAGTTGCACCCCAGCTTTCAGTATATTCAACGCCAGCTGAAGATCCCCAAGGAAGTGATCCCTATCGGAGAGCGGTCGATCCGCGAAAAACACGACGCAATCGAGGCCTGGTATAAAAACAACGACCACAAGTCGCTGGAACCGGCTGACTTGCTTCCCCCTGACTTTCAGGCGGTCGTGGATCCCGACATCATCGACCGCTGTATCACGGAATTTCAACAGCGCCCGCCGGCATGGATCCGCTCACGCACCGACTCAACCATCCTGATCCAGGCATTAACGGAACGCAATATTCCCGCCCGCCCCCATCAAGTGCTGCAAACGGCAATCGCCATCGAGAGCGGAGTCAGTCTCGCCCACGAGCTCAAGGACCACGCAGCACAGTTTGTTATACAGGACCTTGCCTCCCAGTGCGTTGATCTGGTGTGCGCCCCCTCGTCCGGACAAGAGTGGTGGGACTGTTGCGCCGGAGCAGGCGGCAAATCCCTCCATCTCATGGATCTCATGCAGCAAGAAGGAAAAATCCTGGCAACGGACGTTCGTCTAAACGCATTGAAGGAGCTCAAGAAGCGCGCACGCCACTACGGTATCCGCAACATCCGCACCCAACCCTTCAACGCCGCAGCCGACGCGCCATTCACCAAGACATTCGACGGCGTATTGGTCGATGCCCCCTGTTCAGGATGGGGAACGTGGGCCCGGAACCCCGATGCCCGATGGCGCACTTCGCAGAAGGAAGTGGCCCAATGTGCCAACCGCCAGCTAAAAATCCTCAATAATGCGCTCTGGTGCGTAAAGCCCGGCGGCGTTCTTGTCTACGCTGTCTGCACCCTCACGCGGCCGGAAACCGAAGAGGTGGTCATGAACTTCCTAGACCAAAACGAAAACTTCCGCCTCGATCCGTTTATCAACCCGCTCACAGGAGAACAGACCGACGGCCAGTTGCAGATCTGTCCCTGGGACGGCCCCGGCGACGCCATGTTCATCGCCCGCTTCACCCGCAAAGAAGCGGTATAGCGGCTATTCCAGACGTTCATAATATTCGATTTCGCCATTATCAAAAATCGTTTCACCGATACGCAGACGAATGGTTTCGGCGGTGGGCGGGGGCAACAGCAGCGAATCGAGGACGAGCTTTCCTTCGAGAAGATCGTCCTTTTCAGCGAGTCTGATGCGTACGCGCCGGTTGAGCGCAATCCCGAACCGGCGCTCCAACGCCAGGATCGCCTGTTTCTGTTCGGAATGGAACTGGAACCAACCCTCCTCGCCAAGGTCGCGTGGGAATTCGAGCAGGTCGTCGGCCGCAAAGTTAAAATCCAGTTGGTTTCCACCATCATCCATGGCGCGGAAGATAAACTAAAACGACCGCATTTGAAAATTGGCTTTGCATTTTTTCCGCGGTTATTGGAGAACGGGAGCACTGGAGGTGTACCATGAAATATTTTTTCTATTGTAGCGTCGCATGTTTTCTGTTCGCAACCGGCTGTGTCCATCGAACGGTTACCGCCGACCACCCGTTTAAGAAGAACGACGGCACTAAGCAAACCAAAGTCGTTGAAGACAGACTCATCTGGTTCTGGCAGGACGAATACCGAAATCCCAGCCAATAAGCCCTACGCTGGCCGGCTTTGCGGCGACGGCGAAACAACGCTGGTTCCAAACAAATATCAACGCTATGGGCAACGGCTGGAGCGGGACCCTACAAACCCACTGCGACCGATACGCCCCCGCTCGATGGTATTTGCCCTAGCAGGACGTTTCTGGAAACAGGCGTTCGGCATTTTGGAAGGTTAGCCGGGCCAACTCCGCTTCGGATATCCCCCGCAACTCGGCGGCCTTGGCCAGCACCAAACGCAGATTGGCGGGTTCGTTGAGTTCGCCCTCAGCCGTGCTGGGCATAATGTCCGGCGCATCCGTCTCTATCAGAATGCGGTCGGCGGGAACTGAACGGATCGCCGGTCCGGCTTTTTTATTGTTCGGGCGAGTAATTGATCCCGAAAAGGAAATGTATCCCCCGCGCTTCACCAGTTCCTGCGCCACCTCCGCCGAGCCGCCGTAGCAATGAATCAACATGCCGCATGGAAGCTCGCCGATCTCATCGAGCAACTCGATCAGGCGCCCCCAGGCATTGCGGCAATGGATCGACACCGGGCGCCCTAGCCGTTTCGCCAGTTCCAACTGTGCGAGAAAGACCGATTCCTGATCTGCGGCATCATACTCTTCCACTTTATGGTCGATACCGATTTCACCAACACCGGCCTGCGGATATTGTATCAGTATCTTTTCAAGATGCTCCAACCAGACAGGCGAGCGTTCCGCAATGAACCAAGGGTGCAACCCAAAGGACATATGAATTCCCTTGTAGGCTTCCATGATTTCGACCACCCGCGGCCAGTCGGCCTCGAAGCAACCCTTCAAGCCCATCTTAACCACACCGGCCGCCCGCGCCCGCGCCATCACGTCTTGAACCTGCGGAAAGATCCGCTCATCCTGAATATGGTTGTGACAATCGAATAGTTCCATCCCTCTGCTCATAGTGAATTTCATGGTCAAAGCGAACCCAATTCCATCCCTTAATTTGTTTGCTCCCTTTTGGGGGCGCCGATATATTCGGCGCTCAATTTTGGGGAAAACAGCAAATATTTAACCAACTACAAGGAGACTAGTTATGTCAGAAATCATTGATGTATTGGCCCGTGAAATCCTCGACTCCCGCGGCAACCCGACCCTCGAAGTCGATATTACCCTCGACTCCGGCGCGACCGGCCGTGCAGCCGTTCCGTCCGGTGCTTCCACCGGCGTCAACGAAGCCCTCGAACTGCGCGACGGCGACAAGGCCCGCTACCTCGGCAAGGGCTGCCAGAAGGCTGTGGAGAACGTCAACGATGTCATCGCACCGGCCATTATCGGCATGGATGCCATCGATCAGGTCGGCATCGACAACCTGATGCTCGAGCTCGACGGCACCGAAACCAAGTCCAAGCTCGGCGCCAACGCCATGCTGGGTGTTTCCCTGGCCGTTGCCCACGCCGCTGCCGACGAACTCGGCATTCCGTTGTTCCGCTACATCGGCGGCACCAATGCGAAGGCCCTACCGGTTCCGATGATGAACATCATCAACGGCGGCTCGCACTCCGACGCCCCGATCGCCTTCCAGGAATTCATGATCCGTCCGGTGGGCGCCCCGAGCTTCAAGGAAGGCCTGCGTTGCGGCGCCGAGGTATTCCACGCCCTCAAGGCGATCATTAAGGGCAAAGGCCTCTCCACTGCAGTTGGCGACGAAGGCGGATTTGCTCCGAACTTCTCGGGCGGAACCGAAGAAGCCCTCGACTCCATCATCCAGGCGATCAAGGATGCCGGATACGAGCCGGGCAAGGATGTAACCATCGGCCTCGACTGCGCTTCTTCCGAATTCTACGAAGACGGCGTTTATAACTATGCCAAGTTTGAAGGCGAAGGCGGCGCCAAGCGTTCTTCCGAAGAACAGGCCGTCTACCTCGAAGAGCTGATCAGCAAGTATCCGATCGATTCCATCGAAGACGGCATGAACGAAGAAGACTGGGAAGGCTGGAAAGTCCTGACCGCCAAGATCGGCGACAAGTGCCAGCTCGTCGGCGACGACCTGTTCGTTACCAACGTCAAGTTCCTGGCCCGCGGTATCGAAGAAAAGTCTGCCAACTCGATCCTCATCAAGGTCAACCAGATCGGTACGCTGACCGAAACCCTCGACGCGATTGAAATGGCCCACAAGGCCGGCTTCACCGCCGTGGTTTCCCACCGTTCCGGCGAAACGTCCGACAACACCATCGCCGACATCGCGGTGGCCACC
>JBNKSB010000064.1:0-8001 GCA_050297095.1 Pontiella sp.
TTCATGCCTGACGTTGGTAGTCCCGCGCAGGTCACACCAAACGTTATGAGACGAAAAATGAAAACAAATACTGAGCCCCCCAAACATGAAGAAAGTTATATCCTTTCATCTATAGCCAACTTTTATGGGCAAGAATCGTTAGGCATGTTTCAAATTCGGGGTAATGGATGGCTCTTTTTACGAGACCAAGAAATCTCCTTTAAAATGTGGCTCCCTAGGAGAAATATTCAAATACGACTCACATCTATCACCTCAATCGAAACACCTCGTTCTCATCTAGGAAAAACAAAAGGCCGCACACTTTTGAAAATAATTTTCACAAACGAAAATGGTAAAAATGATTCTATTGCCTGGTCTGTGGATAATCTAAGTAAATGGACAGATCATATAGAAAAAATAATTAATCATAACCAACGGGTTGACCATACTGTGAAAACGCCCATTGAGTCAGGCAACGAACAAGGCACAGCGGATCACCCGTAACGTTCGATCACTAAATAAACATGCTTAATATACCACCAGTCCCCAATCTCTTAATAAGCATAGTCAACCTTGTCTGCTGTATTCTGATCGTTCTTAAACTTTGGGTGCTGAAAGGTCCATTCCACACGCTGATCGGTTTATTCTTCCCCATCTACAGCTTCTTTTGGGGGTGGAACAATACTCGATCAAGAAATGATATTTACATCATGACTATCTGGTCGATTTCAACGGCTATTCAAATGAGCTTAATTGTAATATATTCATAACAGATCGAACCACTGCCCGGCCGACACGAAGTGAGTCTGGAGCCCTGCTACAGCAATGAAGTGAAACGGAATGGCAACCAAAGCGCAGATAATTTATCGGAGATAAATAACGAGTGAAACGAGTGGTTCAAAACGCACCCTCCGCCGCCAAGGCTATGGAGGACAAGCAAGTTTTCATACCTGACGTTGGTAGTCCCGCGCAGGCCCCCTACCGCAAAAGATAGGGCGCGGAGTTCCCTCCGCGCCGGCCATATCGAAAATATGATGGGATGGATTCCTACTTCCCGGACGGAACCGCCAGCCGGTTGAGCTCCAGCAGACGGCGGGCATCGCGATTGCTTTCATCGTCGATCCCGATGGGTTTCACTTCGACGATGTCTGCAGCCCGTGCCGTATCGTAAACCCCTGGGAACCGCTCAAAATAGACATTCCCGTTCGGCAGCTTGTATTCCAAGCGGCACTTGATGACGTCCGTTTTGGTGATGATCATGGTATCGCGCACGAAAATGCGACGCAACGCTTCGTGGCGGGTCACCAGTTGATCCAGTTCGGTCGCCACGGTAAAGTTGGAAGATACGTAGCCTTCACGCACCAGCTGCACGTGATATTCCTCGCCGGCCTTAAGCAGGATTGAGAGCGGCTTGGACATGGTGTCCATGTCACCCTGCGATTCGGTTACCCCATACAGTTCTCCATTGATAAAGACCTTCACGTCCGCCGGCTCGGTATCAAGCACCAGCACTCCGCTGTTCTTCACGAGCGAGAAATCCATCCGCGCGGACTCGTTGGGCTGCAGGGTCAGGTTAGTCGTGACGGTATCGTAGCCCATGAGCGCTACTTCGACCTGATGCGAGCCATCTTTAATGTTGCCGGTGAAAGGCGTGGTTCCGGCCAGATCGCCGTCAACAGACACTTCCGCGCCCGCAGGATCCGTAACCACTGCCAACGAAGACGGCAAGGCTTCCAGCTCAGCCTTTATCTGGTAGGTGCGCGTCGCTTCGACATCCATTCGGCGCGAGTATGAGGTATAACCCACTTTCGTCACTTTGATGTCGGCACTACCAGCTACGATGTCCTCCAGCGTGATCGGCGTGGTGCCTTTAACCACACCGTTCACGAGTACGTCGGCACCGGCCGGTTCGGAGTCCACCACCAGCTTGGCGGTGTTGGAGGTCAACTCCGCGCGCACCAGCACGGGTTTGCGGTCCACCAGCTGGGCTTCCATGGTTAGCGGGAGGTGCGTCGGCGACTTGAAATCGAACTTGTAGCTGCCCAATGGAAGCTCGGAGAGCAACAAGGGCGTCTTCCCCTTGGAAACCCCGTCAATTTCGACCTCCACGCCCTGTGGAACCGAATCCACCAGCAGCAGGCCGGTTGTCGGCTGCAGCTTCATCTCCACATCGAGCGTCTGCTTGTCCAGCAACGCCAGGTTCTTGTAGGCGACATCGTACCCCTCCTGGCTCAGCTCAAGTACATATTGCCCAGGTTGCAGAGCCTCCAGCGTTGCCGGCGTTACGCCCCGCGATTGTCCATTCAGGACGATTTTAGCCCCTTCGGGCTCGGAGTCGATTGTTACGCTTCCCTGCCCGGGACCGCATCCAGTCAGTAGCAGGACAACCGCGGCAAAAGACCAGCGGAAGAACACCGTCCCGCCCTTCTTGCAAGATTCCTTCATGGCCTCCCTCATCTCAGTTTATCCTCCACCGCTATCGTTTTTGCCGCAATGGTTTCAAAGCGCTCGTCGGATCGATCGGAAATCAGCTGCGTGCAGATGCGCAGGTTGCGCTGGGCATCGCTCCAGTCGTTGACACGCATGGCCTTGTCGACCAGGAACATGTATTCCTTGTAGCGTTCGTTCTGCTCGACGCGGGCCGTTGACAACAGCTTCTTCGCCTTTTCATAGGGTTCCGGCTTTGGATTGAGCGTCTCAAGATAGTTGATCGACTCGCGCAGATGCTTGATGCATTGAGCCAGGTTTTCGAAGGAGGAGTCGCGCTCGCGGTAGAAATCCTCGCCCAGCTTGTAGGCATCCTTCGCGTATTGGATCAGCATGGCATCGTCCATCAGGAGCGACCGCGAAACATCGAGAGCCTGAAACACGAACTCATCGATGCGATCAGTAAGCCGCCGCAGATCTGCAGGCAATTCGCGGTTCAGCACACGTACATGGTTGAATTGGCCATCGCATGCCAGGGCCAGGTCATCCAGGTCATACTGGTTGCGCGCCTTGCCGATACGGTCGGACGAGATTTGGAAAAACCCGCTTTCCTTCACCATATCTTTAAGTTCGGCCATCTCTTCTGCGGAAAGACGGGTCGATTTGGTGAAGTGGCGGTTACGCGCATCATCCACCACCAGCGAGGCGTCCCCTGCCGGAGTCAGTTCCAATGCATAGCGCATAATGTTGTCCGGCCCGCCCCGCACACGCTCGTAGTCCAGGAAGAGGCCTTTCATCCGGACTCCGTTTCCGGCCCGGCGTTTCGGGCGAGTCAGCTCCGTGGCGGCCACCACCACCAGCAACAGAATAAGCAAAACGGCGAGTACCTGCAGTATGCGGAACATGGGCGAGGTACGCTTTTCGGGCCCCTTGGCGTGAGAGCCGCCGCCCTTCTTCCTTGCAGGCTTGAAGCCAAGGTCTATCTCTTCTTCGCCCCCATGCGGTGCTTGTGCGGCCGGTGCGGCCGGTGCAACCGGTGCAGTTTCGCTTTCCTGACGCGTACTGATGACGCGGAATGCGCTTGAGCCCACCTCCACCAAATCACCAACCTTCAACTGACGCTCGTCGATCGACACCCCATCGATGTGTGATTTCACGCCCACGCTGAAATCGGTAATCCAAAGGGTGCCGTCGGATTTGAAGAAAAAGCGCCCCTGGAACAACATCAGCGCTTCGTCTTCGAGCACCAAATCGTTCGCCGGCGAGCGGCCGAACTTTATGCCGGTTGCCGGCACCGCGATTTCACGGCCGACCTCTTTGCCCTGTTCAATGATCAAATGAGACATTTGCTAACCTATCTTGCGATTTTTGATTTTCGATTTTGGGTTTATCAGTGGTTTCGCCAGCTCCCATTCACCCCATGCGTCGCAGACCTGCAATTCGGAAATCGTCATTCAATAACTTCTAAAACCCTCCGCGAAGGACTATCTGCAAAAACAACGGCCCCATCAAAACAATAAAGACCGAAGGGAATATAAACGCCACCAGCGGAAACAGCAACCTAACCGGGGCTTCGTTGCCCATCTTTTCCGCCCGCTGGAAACGCTTGGTACGCACCTGATCGGCCTGGATGCGCAACGCATGGCCAACCCCCGTTCCTAGTTCGTCCGCCTGGATGAGTGCGCTGACCAGTGCCCGGATATCCACATGGTCCACCCGCACCGCCATGTTTTTCAATGCATCCTTGCGCGACCGGCCTACCTGGATTTCCCGGAAGACCCGGATCAGTTCTTCGCCCAGAGCGTCGATATCGCGGTGGGCGATGATGCGGTTGATCCCGCTCATGAAATCAAGACCGGATTCGACGGACAACGTCAGCAGGTCGAGCACGAACGGCAGCGCGCGCTCAATGTCCTTGTGCCGGGCCCGCACGGCATGCTTCAACCATGCATCGGGATAGAAACCCAACAGCACAAGCACAATGAAATAGACGAAAAACTGACGCGCCTGCAGCCACGAACCGATGGATTCCGGCATCTGGGGAAACGCGGCAAAGAGCAAGCCGCAAATCAGCCCGCCCATCACCAGTGGAGCCATGATTCGCATAGCGATGATCTCGCCCGGCTTGATCAATCCTTCCAGCCCGCCGGACACAAGCTTCTTGTTCAGGCGTTGGCGGCTCTCCTCGAACACGGACAGTCCGGTGAAACTTTGTGGAATAAACAGGCAGAGAGGCAGGATAACACGAACCATGATCGGCAGCGTGCGCTCCCGCCGGCGGCCATCAGCCAGCGTCACATAGGTGACATGCCGTGCTGCGCCGCTCAGCACCCATGCCACCGCGCCGGCGGCGAGGCAGAAAAGCAGGCTGATTAAAATGGGCATAACCGTTTCCATGCTATACGTCGATATCCACGATTCTATGAATAAAAAAGGCCCCTATGGCTTCCAGGATCACCACGGCCAACAGCGCGATGATCCCCCAAAAGGACCGAACAAAGGTGGTCATCATGACGGGGTCGAGCAGATACAGCACGATGCCCATCACAATCGGCATGGCACCCACAACCCGGCCTTGTATGCGTCCCTGGGCCGTGAGCGCCTTGATCTTGCCCTCGATGCGCCGCCGTTCTCGGATAGTTTCGTCGATGCGGTCAAACACTTCGGTCAGATTGCCGCCCGTCTGCCGGGCAATCTCGATCGACTGGATCATCAGGGTAAGGTCCTCGCTCCCAACGCGTTTGTCCATTTGGTTCATTGCATCCTCGAACTGTACACCGACGCGCAATTGCTGAAGGAACATACCGAACTCCTGTGCAATGGGCGTTTCACCCTCCTTCACCACGGTTTCGAACGCCTGCTGAATACTGAATCCGGCCTTAAGCGCATTGCTCATGCCGTTGAGCGCGCCGGACAGCTGCGCATTGAACCGCTCCAGACGGCGGCGTTTCATGATCTTGAGGATGAAGCGGGGCATCATGTAGACCACGACCACTCCCAATGCGCCAGCAGTCCCTCCCCGGACGACACCGGTCAACGAGACCATGGTACCGGCCGTCAGGAACAAGAGCAAAAACACGACCAGGGCCGTGATATGCGTGAGGCGACGGATTTGCTCCGGGGGAATAAAGAGGAAGAGGTTCTCAAACTCCCTGGCGGTGTCGGCGGAAGATACTGCCGCATGCTGCTCCTCAGCATCGTGCAACGCGACGAGCAGTACATACACCATCATCGCGGTGCAAAGGGCAAACAGAGATGGAATCAGCCAGAACACGAATCAACGTCTCCTTGCCGGATTGAATATGTTGCCGTCGAACGACAGGCCCCGAACGCCAATCTCCTCCACGAAGGTCGGCACGCTACCGGTCGGTTGCAGCGAGCCCTGCACACGACCATTTTCGTCGAGGCCGGTTTGTTTGAATTCGAAAATATCCTGCATTGTCACCAAATCGCGCTCCATGCCCGTCACCTCGGTGATTCGGTTGATCCGACGCGAACCGTCGCTAAAGCGCGCGATCTGGCAGACCAGGTGCACAGCCGATGCAACCTGTTCGCGGATGGCGCGCACCGGGAGGTCCATGCCTGCCATGAGCACCATGGTTTCCAGACGGGCCAGCGCATCGCGCGGTGAGTTGGCGTGTATCGTGGTGAGAGATCCTTCATGCCCGGTGTTCATGGCCTGCAGCATGTCGAGCGCCTCGGAACCACGGCACTCCCCCACTACAATACGGTCGGGCCGCATGCGCAGGGCGTTGCGTACAAGGTCGCGGATGGTCACGGCGCCACGCCCCTCAATATTTGCCGGACGGGCTTCGAGCCGGACGATATGTTGCTGCGTCAGGCGAAGCTCGGCGGCGTCTTCGATTGTCAGAATGCGTTCATCGCCGGGCAGATAGCTGGAAAGGACGTTCAGCAGAGTGGTCTTGCCCGATCCCGTACCGCCCGAAACGATGATGTTCTTGCGCAGTAAAACGCAGACACGCAGAAAGCCGGCAATGTCCGCCGTGAGCGTATCGAAACTGATCAGGTCGTCGACGGTAAACGGTTCCTTGGAAAATTTACGAATGGTGATGCATGGGCCAATAAGCGAAAGCGGATGGATAATGGCGTTCACACGGGAACCATCGGCCAGGCGCGCATCCACATACGGCTGGCTTTCATCGATACGCCGTCCAATCGGGGAGACGATCCGCTCGATAATCGAATGAACCGAGGCATCACTGATGAACGTGCAGTCGGTCCGTATCAGCCGGCCGGCGCGCTCCACGTAGACCTGGCTCGGTCCATTTACCATGATTTCGGTGATGGATTCATCCTCGAGCATGTCTTCGAGAGGACCAAGCCCGACCGCTTCATCGAAAATTTCCTTTGCGAGACGCTTCGGATCGATGCCGGAAGGCAGCCGCGAACGGATTTCGTTGATGATTTCGTCTAGCGTGGCGTGGATCTTTTTCTGCAGCTCGCTCTCTTGGAAGCGGGACATGCTCAAGCGCTTGAGGTCAAGCCGGTCGACGAGCTCGGTATGGATCTGCTGCTTGACCGCCTGCGTGCGTGATACATGGCGCTGCTGCACCTGCGGTTTAAAGACCTCGGTGACGGACTTCGGAGCATCGTCGATTTTTTCATCGTCCTCGCCCGCCTTCCGGAACTCCAAGGTATAGTTACCAATCTGCATCGATTCGCCGGAGAAGACCTGTCGACGGGTATCCACCCGGTCACCGCCCACAAACACGCCCGCCCCCATCAAATCCTCGATATAGGATTCATCCTCCATCAAGGTCAACACGGCGTGGGCATCCTCCACGCTACCGTCATCAAGCACGATGCGGCAGGAGGGGTCGGCACCGATCAGGTAAACGCCATATCCGGATTCCAGCGTATAGGAATCGCGTTGAGCGTGATGGATAATGATTTGAAGGGATGAGGACATGGCGATTAAAGGGGTGAGGAGCGGATATCCCGCTGGCGCTTTTCGTTGATTTCCTGAAGCTTCATCTCGATATCATTGAACTTGACGGACGGAATCATGGTTTCGGCATCGCGGTCGGTCGGATTGCGCAGGGCGAGATAGAGCTGGCCGCGGGTCTGCTGGGCAAACACGAGGATTTCGGCTTCCTGCGGGGTTACCGAAAACGTCAGGGAGCTGTAGCCTCCACCGCCACGGCGACCATCGCCCTGTCCGGAAATCTGCGTACCGGCAGCCAGGACTGTCACGTTTTGCAGCAGCAACAGCGTTACGGATTCAACCTGCGTGGGATTTGATGGCGACGGAAAGGTGAAGGTTCCCATGATATCGACGTGGTCGTTGGGCTGGACCATGCCGGCCACACCCGGCGCACCTGAAATGGCCAGTGACAAGGCACGTTTGCCTTTTTCGATGGTCGATGAAAGGCCGGTTCCGTGACGGCGCGGCATGTCGACCTGCGTCCACAGGATCGGATCTTCCTTGCGCACGGGATAGAGCACTTTCTTGCCGAGCAGCGTATCAAGATCCTCTGCGCGGAATACGTTTTGCCCGACGGCAGACTGGAACACATCCGCGCAGCATGTCATATTGAATTCATCCTACCAATTTTCACAACCCGGCGGCCTGGT
>JBNKSB010000065.1:0-4129 GCA_050297095.1 Pontiella sp.
TGAGCGGTCCATGTATGCGCCCGGATCGCCTTCATCGGCGTTGCAGACCACGTATTTCTGGTCGCTTTCGACATCCTTGGTGAACTTCCATTTCAGGCCGGTCGGGAATCCGGCGCCACCGCGGCCGCGCAGGCCAGCTGCCTGCAACTCTTCGATCACCTTGTCGGGTGTCATTTCGAAAATCACTTTTTCGAGAGCGGCGTAGCCGTCGCGAGCGATGTATTCGTCGATATACTCGGGGTTGATCACCCCGCAGTTGCGCAGGACGATGCGCTGTTGCTTCTGGTAGAAGTCGATATTGTCGGAAGAGCCCTTCTGCTCCTTGTCGTAGAGCAACTCTTCGATCTGGCGACCCTTGACGATGTGCTCGGCAACGATCTTCTGGGCGTGCTCGGGGCCGACCTTTACATAGAAGGATTCGTCGGGCAGGATCTTAACGATCGGGCCCTGTTCGCAGAATCCGAAGCAGCCGGTCTTTACCAACTGGGCTTCTGCATCGACGCCCTGTTCCTTGAGTTCCTTTTCAAGCGCTTCGTAGAGCGCTACACCTTTGCTGGATTCGCAAGCGGTTCCAGCACATACGAGAATATAGTTTTTGTATGCCATGATAATGCCTGCCTATTTAATGATATCTGCTGCGGGTTTGTCGAAAATGTGGTCGCTTACGAGCTTCTTTTCGATGATGTGTTCGCGGACGATACGGCGAGCAACCTTGTCGTCGACATTGCCGTAGATCACGCGCGGCATGCCCGGTACGTCTACTTCAACCGTGGGTTCGGAGAAGCACAGGCCCATGCAACCGGTCTGTGTGATTCTGGTATCCTTGATTTCGTGGCTGCTCAGCTCGTCGAGGAATGCATCGAACGCTTCCTTGGCGCCAGCTGCAATGCCGCAGGTTCCCATTCCAATGATGATTTGCGCCGACTTGTCGTTGCTGTCGCGCTGGGTCATCTCTTTCTTTTTCGATTCGCGCAGTTTGCGCAGGTCTTCAAGTGTCATTTTAGCCATGTTGCCCACCTTTCGTTTAAAATTCGCTCAATTCCTTTTCATTGGAGGCGATGAAGTTTTTCAGCAAAACCAGACTTTCCGTGTCGTTCAAATCCCCCAGGGCATCGGTCAGTTCGTCTTTGCCCACTTCGTATTCTTTTTCATTAACGCTACGTTCGATTATAAGATTTCCCTCAAATCCGTAGGTCATCAACGTAACCGCTGCTGTCGTGAAGTTGCCGAACTCCGGGAGATCGATATTCTTAAGGTCCAGGTTGAAGGTCACCGTGGTGCCCGTACCTTTCTCCGATTCGATCGTTGCCGTCCCGCCGGTCATCTCGGTGGTCTGGAACAGGAAGGGGAGTCCGAGGCCGACTTTGCGGTGCTTGTGCTTCCGTCCGTCCGAGAAGAACGGATCCTTGGCTTGCTCAAGCGTTTTCGCGTCCATGCCCTTTCCGTTGTCCGTGATCACGACATTCAGATTTGAGTTGGTCTCCTTTACTGTAAGTTTGATTTGCGATGCCTCTGCCTCGATGGAATTGTGGACCAGGTCCGTAATCATGTCGCAGAGCGTCGCGTGCATCTTTTCTTTGACAGGATGTACAGGATGGACTGGATTCCTGTTGATCCCGTTCTCCCGTCTACATTACTTGCCTTCGAACTGGTCGATGATCTTGCCCATCTGCTTTGTGGTCACACCGCCGAACACTTCGCCGTTGACGGTTAGTACCGGTGCAAGGCCGCAGCAACCGATGCAACGTACGGCTTCCACCGAAAACTCGCCGTCCTCGGTGACGGTATTGAGGCCGACGCCAAGAATACGTCCGCATTCCTCGATCAAATCCTGGCCCCCCTTGAGGTAGCAGGCGGTCCCCATGCAGACCGCGATCTGGTTGCGGCCGGGCTTGGTAAGCTTGAAGAAGTGGTAGAAGGTAACCACTCCGTAAATCTTGGCTACGGGGATGTCCAGGGCGTCGGCCACTTCGAAGGCGGCTTCGCGCGGAATGTAGCCAAACTCTTCCTGCACGCGGTGCAGGACCATGATCAGGTTGCCGGGCTTGGTGCGCCACTCTTCAATGAAGGCTTCGATTTCCGGTGTCAGCATTTTTTCTTTTTCAGCAATGGCAGTCATATGTTTGTCCTCCAAATGTGGCGGTCTTTCTATCTCAATCGTGGAGCAAAACCCTTTTGCATCCCCCATAGGTCTCGGTGGGTGATTCGTTAAATCCACGTTAACCGAGGCGACTATCTTGTTCAAAGTGGGTGGCAATATAGGGGGGTATTCGTGCGGGTAAATAAAAAAAACATGATTCGCATTGTTTATACGCCGTTTCGGTAATATTAATGACAATATTATGTCATGAATGGTTATAATATGACACGTTAATAACATTAAAATGAGGTGACATAACATGAATTCAAACCAAGAAGTGATCCGGCGCCTTTCGCGCTATCGCAATGTCATGCGCAAAATGAAAGCTTTGGGGCTTGTGAAGGTTTTCTCGGACAACCTGGCCGATGCCGTCGGCGTTTCTCCCTCGTTGGTGCGCAAGGACTTCTCGATGTTCAACCTGACGGGAAACAAACGCGGCGGATACCGCATCGACGACCTAGTCGCCAAGCTGAACGTACTGCTTGGAAAGGATAAGAAACAGAAGATCGTTATCATAGGATGCGGCAAGCTGGGGCAGGCTTTGATGAATCACAACGCCTTTCCCCGTGTCGGCATTCGCGTTGTAGCCGGCTTCGATTCCGATCCCGCCGTCCTCAATTCCGATGCCCCGATCCCGATTATGCACGTCAAGGGCATCAAGGAATTCATCAACGCCAACGAAATTCGTGTCGCCGCGCTCACCGTACCTGAACCCGCCGCCCAGGGGATGATCGATACCCTCAAGAAAACCTGCTGCAAAGGCGTCATCAACTTTGCGCCGATCTCCCTGAAAAGCTCCGAGGACTTCCTCGTCCACAACATGAACATCGAGCAGGAAATCGAAAACCTGTTTTACAATATTCACTTTGCCGAGACCCAGCCGCCGAATAAGATCGATAAATAGGCGTTATTATGGGGTAATATTCAGGTGTCCTGAGTATTGAGGGTAAAGGAAGTGTTTGTAGCTGTTCGGTGCTGAACCAACTATCCCTTTCGAAAACAAGCAGACCATAGGCACACCCTATTGGGGGCTGTCGGCTACGACGCGAGAGTCAGAAGCTTCACCTGCTCGGATATAGAACTAGATCGGGCAGGGGAGGGTTGTCCATTCCAGTGCCCCCCAAGCCCTCCTCAGGTCCCATACGCGACGGGGTAGGGTAGCTGGATAGTTTCCACTGGGACTCAGGTGCGCACACCCGAAGCCAGTTCGACGGCCTGCGCGAAGTCCGCGGACAGTTCAAACCTATGCATGGGTTCAGCGACAATACGAAAGCCCCGCTTCCGGGCACTCCTGCACAATTTAATGCAAGTGGTCAGATCGAGATGATGGTTCCGCTTGGAGGAAGGTCGGATCCAACTTCAAAATCCATGCCTTTTCGTCCGCTGTTGATCTGGGCGATCAGTGCGTGCATGTCGGCTCGTCCGATTTCTTCCGGATATCGTATCGATCCACTCGTGCTTATGTGCATGCCCGCTGAATCATCGCCAAGAGGAGGATTGGTATAGGCCTTCATTCCTGAAAATGCTCGACATGTAGGGATGATTGGGCGATCTACTTGTACTGGCTGGAATTCGCTTTAGATGATGGATCCATCTCGGCGGGACGTTCCAGCTTTTCCGGATGAAGCAGATGAGCGAGATCACACAGATACTTGAATCGGTCAAGCTGGGGGACGGTCAACGGTCCAACGAGCTGCTCTCCATGGTTTACGACGAGCTGCACAAGCTCGCTAAGTTACATATGGCGCGGGAGCCGATGGGGCACACTCTTGTTCCCACGGCGCGGGTGAACGAGGCGTGGCTTCGGATGGTGGCAGACAAAGATCGAACCTGGCACAATCGGGCCTACTTTTTTTCATCGGCGGCCACGGCGATGCGGCGAATTCTGGTCGAACATGCCCGGCGCAAATCGCGGTTGAAGCATGGGGGAGATCAGGAGCGAGTCGATATCGATGTGCTGGACCTGGCAGCGGCCGAACCGGACGAAAC
>JBNKSB010000066.1:0-13564 GCA_050297095.1 Pontiella sp.
GATGCTGAAGGTATAGGCCAGGTCTAATGTATGCCCTCCGGTTGTGTAGCCCATACCCAGGCTCAATGCATGGCGATCCGCATCGGGCAACAACGGGGTCAGGGTTGAGGCGGGAATCGGCGTTTCGATAAAGGCATAGCCTGCGCGAACTACCCAATTTTCATCGATTTGCCAATCACCGCCCACGCCAATTGTAAAGGTGTCGTCCCAGTTGTTGGCCTGCGAGGAGGAGATCCCCCCCGCCTCCACCGTCTGGACGTCATTGACCGACCACTGCAACCATTCCAACAAGGCTTCGACCCGGATATCGTCCGTCATCTGCACGCCATATCCCAAGCCATAGCTGTTGGGGAACGCAATCGTCGTCTTGAAATCGCCACCAAGAGAAAAGTCGCCCTTGTAATCAACATCCACCCGACTCTTGTAGGTTGCGGTCATACGTTGTTTTTCTGTCATTTTCCAAGTCAGCCCAACATTTCCACCGACTCCCCAGCCATCACCTTCCATCTTGGAGTCAAATGTAACGGGAAGGCCGAAGCTGTTGACGGTCGAAAGCTTCAACTTCGAGTAGACGATATCCAATCCGCCGCCAATGCAAAGAGACTCACCTAACGAGAATGCCACAGTCGGCCGGATATCGGCCAGCATCAGCGCTGCTTTATAGGGAATGGTGTTTGTGGATGCTGGCGGCGGCGCAAAGCTGGTTTTATTCCATGAAATTCCCTGCCCATAAGGTGATGTGATGCCCAACCCAAAAGCGATGCCCGAATCTCCCACGGATTGTGAGTAATAAAGATCAGGCAGGACATTCCAATCACCGTCTGAGTTCAACGACACGCCAGGAATCGGGGAATACTCGTTATCCGTCCGTGCAAGGGTGACCGCAACGACCACGGATCTGTTGGTCTGGGATGCAAGATTGGCGGGATTGTAGGAGATCGCCGAGGCGTCATCCACAAATACGCTGTTTACGCCGGCTTTGCCAATACCTTCTGCTGTTGGCGGGGGATTTCGGTAACCGTCCGAAAAAGCATTTCCCGAAATGACCATCATAGCAACGATAAGCGGACTGGAAATCAAACGACTTCTTTTTTCATACATAATTGCCCCTTGAAATTGTAAATGCATCGCTCTGTTCCATTTAGTAGATAACAAGCAAAAATTGATTTGTCACCCTATTTTTGTCCATAGGTTGTGTAATAATTCTTGATCTATACAATATATTGATATTTAGTTGGCGCAGAACAGCATAACTTTCCATGGGGAAAGTTTGCGGGAGATCGATACGGATTGCAATTGAGTCAGTGCTTGAACAGGCAAAGGGACAACGCGCGTGGTTGCACAAAACAGGGTTGTAATAACCGGAATAGGAGTGCTAGCCGCCAACGGAACCGGCAAGGATGCATTCTGGAAATCCCTCCTAGCCGGAGAATCCGGCATTGGCCCCATTACGCTGTTTGACACCACAGACTATAACTGCAAGATCGCCGGTGAAGTCAAAAACCTGAAATACAAGCACCTTCTATTCGGCGAGAGAATCAAAGCCAGGCATTTGAGCCGCACCACCGTGCTTGGCTATTTGGCCGCTGAAGAAGCCATTCAGGATGCCGGACTAACGGATTATCACTTTGCCGACGCCGCACCCGTTTTGGTCACGTTCGGTGCAGGGTTGGGAGGATTCGACCACATCGAAACGCAGGTCCTAAGAGTGGCAACACTGGGTCCGGACAAGCTGCACCCGCACGCCGTGGAAGCCTGTACCCACACTGCCCCGGCCAGCTTGGTGGCGGCGCTGTTGCGCGTACCCACGCAAATCTCCACAATCGCCAACAATTGCTGTTCGGGGACGGATGCTGTTGTGGCCGCATTCGAAGCCATTCGCAGCGGCCGATTCGATGTCGCCGTTTGCGGTGCGACCGACGCTCCGATTGTACCCTCGGTCGTTGCAGGGTTTAGCGCTGCAGGAATGGTGGGTGGTGGCGATTCACCTGCAACAGCCAGCCGCCCGTTTGACCACCAGCGAACCGGAGGTATTTTGGCAGAAGGCGGAGGAGCCCTGATTCTGGAAAACCTTGATCACGCGCTTTCGAGAGGGCGGGTTCCCTACCTCGAGGTCCTGGGCGCCGGACAGTCGAGAGATATGCTGGATGAACCGATTTGCGAAGGACTGGATCGAAGTATTACCCAGGCATTGGCCAATGCCTCCCTCATGCCCGACCAAGTCGAATATATTTCGGCCCATGGGCCTAGCGATCGTGTTGCTGACCGCATTGAAACGGAAATCATTAAGAAAATCTTCAAGCAACGCGCCTACCGTATCCCCGTAAGCTCCATCAAGTCGGCTACGGGAAATCCGATCTCGGCCGGCGGAATCCATCAGGTCATTTCCTGCTGCCTGGCGTATCACCATCGGAAGATTCCGCCCACGGGGAACTACCGTCACCCGGACCCCGACTGCGATCTCGACTATGTGCCCAATGAGCCTCGCGATTCCGAGGCCAGAATCATGTTGGTGAATTCCCACGGTAGCGGCGCGGCCAACTGCTCCATCTTACTCGGAGGCACTGGCGGAACATGAACGACGTCCAGTATCTCCTGCTAGCCACCCTTGCCATAGACCTCGGCATTGCTTCCGTAGTTTTTGTCACAAACCCGAAACGGGTGGTCAACCAATGCTATGTCGAACTGGCGGCACTGGTTGCATTATGGCAAATCAGTTGCCTAGGGATTGTTGGAGCGCAAACGCCGGAAACGGGCATGTGGTACATCCGCATGGCCTACCTCTTTACCGCATTCATTCCGACAGCCTGCCAGACCCTTCGGATCTCGATTATACACCCGGACATATCATTCTTTTCGATCCTCGGGAAGAGCCGGCAATTCATCCTGACCAGCGCAATGATCGGCGCACTCTGCTTTACAGATACTTTTCTGAAATCTGTCCGCATGCCAATACCGGGACTTCAAGGACACGAACTGATCGAACCGGATCACGGCCCGTTGCTGGCCGTATACACGGTGTATCTTATTCTGGCTGCCATCACCATTATCGTCCAATTGAAACACGACATTAAGATGGTAAACGGAGTGCAACGCGAAGAACTGTGCTTCTTCGTTATCGGAGCATCTTTCGCCTTGCTTACCGGAGCTTCGCTCAGTCTGGGTATCCCATACCTCATTGGCACCTTCCGGTTCATGCCCTTTTCCAATGCACTCAGCATTATTATCCTGACCTCGGTCATTGCATACGGGATCGCCACACGAAAAATTCTTGGAACAGCTACCATCCTGCGAAAAATCACCGCCTACGCCCTGATGGGGGCATATCTGGTGGCCATCTATCTCGCATCATGGAAGATCCTAAGCATCGCACTCCCGCTCGTCGGCGTTAATTTAACCGTAATTTCCCACTTGATCCCGGCTCTGGTGGTTGCATTCACCATGGCACCCATGAATGGACGTATGCAACGGGTGGCCAACAAGCTCATCACCGCCAAAGTGATGGACATCCCGGAAACCATGAAAAAAGCGTCTGAGATCTTTCAGTCGGTCACCACGGTCTCCGCCCTGCTTAACCAGTATACAGACCTGCTCAAATCCGCACTGGATGCTGAAACCGTGGCTATTATTGCAGGATCGAACAGCGAAACCGTGTTCCACACGACCGCTGCCGATTCCCGGCCCGCACTCCAATCCAGACTCGAATCCGCATTGGGAAAATACCTCCAGAAAACCCAAATGCCGGCGTGTCTGGATGAACTCAACCGGCAACGCCCAACGGATGAAATTGCGGAGATCATCAGCGAACTAGGCCGGCAAAACATGAAAATCGGCATCGGAACCTTCTCTAAATCCAAGTTGATCGGCATCGTGATGCTAGGCGAACGCTCCAGCGGACATATCTACGACAAAAACGAGAAGGAAGCCTTGCAGATTCTCTGCAACCAGTTCTCGATCGCATTGCAAAATGCTCAGCTGTATACGGAAATGCAGGACAGCAAGATTCGAAACGAGATCATGCTTGAGCAGCTGGTAAACGGAGTCATTCTGGCCGACATGCAACAAAAGATCACCCTGATCAATCATGAGGCTCAACGCATAACGGGAATGAACGCAACAGATGCTTCAGGACAAGGAATAGGCATTCTCCCCAGCCCCTTGGCAAGCATCATGAACGAAACACTCGACCAAAAGACGGGACAACGCCACGTCGAGGCAAGATTGTTTGACGAAGACGACGACAAGAAAAGCCTCAGCATCCGGATGAGCACAACGTTTCTCGTCGGCCATGACCAACAACCAATGGGTGCGTTGCTCGTTTTCACGGACATGACGGAGGTCAAAAGCCTCGAGGCACAAGTTCGCCGGTCGGACCAGCTTTCCAGCCTCGGCACCCTGGCCGCCGGAATGGCCCATGAAATCAAGAACCCGCTTGTCACCATCAAGACCTTTACCCAACTCTTGCCCGACCGCTACGACGATGACGATTTCAGGAAGGATTTCTCTTCGCTCGTTGCGCACGAAGTCATGCGCATCGATAGTATTGTCAATCAACTGCTGGGCTTTTCAAAACCGACAAGGCCAAATCTTGTGCCAATGCACCTGCATGGCACCATCGAGCAAGCCCTGAAACTTACGCAAGAGCAAATGGCGCAGAACGAAATTACCCACAAACAGAAATTGTCAGCAACAGACGACCGGATTCTCGGCGATACAAAGCTTTTATCCCAGACCATCATCAATTTAACCTTGAATGCAATTGAGGCGATCGGCAATAAGGGGAGCATCGTGATCGAAACCTCCAACTGCAACTACCGCTTTGCAAAAGGCAACGACCAAAGGGACGCCATTGCGAAGCATGCTATCTGCATGCAAATAAGCGACACCGGTCACGGCATCCCCGAAGCAAACCTTCAAGAAATCTTCAATCCGTTCTTCACCAGCAAAAGCGAGGGAACCGGGATGGGACTTTCCGTGGCACTCGGCATTGTTGTCGAGCACCATGGAGCGATTGAGGTGAAGAGCCAGCCCGGCAAGGGAACGACATTCTACCTCTACATTCCGCTACTCAGGGAGGAGAACGCATGAACTCCACCCCGTCATGCATCCTATACACATGCGACGAGGAACTGGTAACCCGGATGACCCGGATTTCCCAGGATTTCCTAACCCTTCATCCATTCGCCCGACAAGCCGAAGTGGAACAGTGGATATCCCAATTTGGCGAAACAATCCTTCTTGCGGATATTCGCGCCCCAAACTGCCTTGAGTTGCTTTCCGCCCTGAAACAGAAAAATCCCATGATGGTGCGCATTCCCATGGGCGAGGTGCGTTCCGACCCCATGCTTGCCGCTGAAACGCTTGAACCGTTTGCCTCGATGTCGTTGCAACCGGATGTCCGCGAGTTGAAAATTCTATTACGGCAAGCCAAGGAATGCCTATCCCTGCGCAAGAAAAACCGACTACTCGCAAACGAGTTGACAACCCTGAACGCCCGCCAACCGATCCACCCAAAGGAAACGCGCACCTCGCTTACGACCCCACTCCAGAACTTTCTTAAAGCACAGCGAAACGTAGACAACCTAAGCATGCTTTTCGAAAGCGTGGTTGACGGACTCGTCGCAACCGCGCGGGTTTCCAGGGCAGGAATTTTCATGCATACGGAGACTCAGCAGGGCTATGCCTTCCAGACGGGGACCCGCTGTCTGTCCACCACGGAAAATCTGTTCTTCCACGAAGGCGATCCCTTTATTCGGTGGATGGAAGCCAGCACCCATCTTATCTCAAGAACCACCCTGCAGAACGTCCATGATCTGGAAGAGCGGGCGATGCTCAAGGGATTGCTCGACGGGTTCGGCGCAGAGATCATTATTCCGCTTTACGCAACCGGGATGATCAAAGGCTGGATCTTTGTCGGTCAGCGTTCTACAGGCGTTCCCTTCGAAATCGCCGACCTGGAGGAATTCACCACACTTGCCGACCACATCTCGACCACATTGGAGAAAGCATTCCAATACGAAGAAACCGCCTTGCAGAAGGCTCTGGCGGAGACCCTGCTTCATTCCATTCCGTTTGGAATTATTGCATGTGACGAGAATGTAACCATCCGCTGGTTCAACAGTACGGCTCGCAACATCCTGGAACCGGAGAAAGTCGAAGTCATAGGCTGCCGGGCAGAAGAACTGGGAAGCCGCATCGCGGATCTGTTGCGCCGAACACTCGGAACGAGGGCACAGCAGGGCCCCCTCGAATGGAACGACCCGCAAACAAAGCGCACCTTGCGGGCGGAATCCCGGTGCCTGCTGGACAACGGGAACTGCGTCGGGGCCATGATGATGCTTCATGATGTAACCGGGGTGAAGCTTCTTCAGGAAAAGGAGGACCAGGTGGAACGTGCAACATTCTGGAACGCGCTGGCCTCGAGCATGAGTCACGAAATCCGCAACCCACTTGTAGCCATCAAAACGTTTGCCCAGCTTCTCCCCGAAAGGTACGAGGACCCCGACTTCCGCTCGGATTTCAGCAAACAGGTAACCGCCGAAATAGATAAGCTCAACCTTATCATCGACAAAATAAATCAATTCGCCAATCCGTCGAAACCCGTCTTCAAGTACCTTGATATCCGCAACCCCATCGAACTCGCCTTGACGCGTATCCGGTCCGAATTCAAACATGACAACCTCGACATCCAGCTTTCTGCCGATGACTCCGACCTGCATGTCAGCGGGGATTCTGGCTCGCTGGAGGAATGCATGTACCATCTCCTCAGGAATTCCGTGGAAAACCTCGGCAACAAGCCCGACTCCCGCATCAGCGTCACCGTCAAGGGACAGTCGACGCAGTGTGGCGAAGGAAACGTGCACGTCATGATCACAGACAACGGATGCGGCATAGCGCCCTTGCTGCTGGACAAGGTCTATTCCCCATTCAGCACCACCAAGGCCAGAGGCCTTGGACTGGGCCTCCCTATCGCCAAGCGAGCGATCATTGACCATAACGGGCAGATGGATATCGAAACGGACAACGAAGGAACCACCATCAACATCACCATTCCCTCCTCCTGCGCATAGTGCCCGAACGATGTGTCGTTAGGCAGCCATTCGAAACCACCTTGCCATTCGCCGTCGGCGGCATTAGAATTTGCCACGTTAAAGGAGGGCGCATGAAAAAGTTATTGGCAGCCATCGATTTTTCCAAAACCACCAACACCGTTCTTGATCAAGCATCAAAGCTAGCCAAAGCCCTGAGCGCTAAACTATGGATTGTTCATGTCGCATCCGGCGAAACCCTGGCCATGGCCTATGAGTCCCCCCAGATTTCCGGCGACCTGATCTCGTTCGGCTCCATGCCCGGCGACATCGAGGTGGCGAGGAAAATCAATGCCCAGGAACTTCGGAGGGAACACAGTGAACTGCTCGCCATAGCCGCGGACCTGCGGCAGAAGCATGTCGATGTGCAGGTGATTCTGCTCCAAGGGAACGCTGCGAAGCTTATCGTTGAAAAAGCCAACGAACTGGGAACTGAAATGATTCTGCTGGGATCCCACGGACATGGATTACTTCACAAGGCCTTGCTGGGCAGTGTTTCCGAATCGATTATCCGGCACGCATCCTGCAGTGTGATGGTGGTGCCCTCTCCGGACAAACAGCTCTGACGACCCGTACTTTTCTTACTCGGCAACAACGGTTCGGAGCATCGACACAACCTTATCGGGAGTAAACGGCTTTTCCAGCAAGGCGGCATCTTCAGGCACCCCCTCCTCAACCAACTGCGACCGTGAATAGCCCGACATGAACAGTATCCTGACATCCGGATAGAGCTCTTTCATGGCCATGGCAAGTTCGCCGCCGCCCAACCCCGGCATGACAACATCCGTAAACAGGACATCAATAGAGCCTTTGTGGTTTCTGGCAACTTTGATCCCTTCCCAACCATCTTCCGCCATCAACACCTCATACCCATGGGTTTCCAACGTATGAAATACAAGGTTGCGAATCATTGGGTCGTCTTCTACGAGAAGGACCGTTAACTTCCCCTCTTCCGTAAAGGTTTCGGTTTCGACCTTTACGGTCTCGGAAATAGTCGTTGAACCCTGCTCTGCGCCTTCTACCAGCTCGGAGAGCTCTTCCTGCCCAACCACCGGCAGGTAAAGATAGAAGGTCGTGCCACCACCGGGTTTGCTTTGCACTGATATAAACCCGTTGTTTTCCTTCATGATGCCTTTAACGATGGAAAGACCTAGTCCCGTTCCCTTGTCTTCATGTTTTGTCGTGAAGAAGGCTTCGAAAATCCGGGACAGGGTTTCTTCGTCGATCCCGACCCCGGTATCGTGCACCGACACTTCGGCGTAGCGTCCGGGGGGTAGCCGGGACGGCTTGTTGCATTCACCATCGCCCACATCCCGGCAACCGACCTTAATCGTAATTCTACCACCGTTCGGCATGGCATCGCGGGCATTGACCGCAAGATTCATCAGGACCTGCCCGATCTGCACGGGATCAGCCTTGGCGTATATCGGTTCATCGTACGCTTTGGTCACCAAATTGATCTTTTCCCCGATCAACCGCGATAGCATCTTGTGCGTATCCTGCAAGGTGGTATTAAGGTTCAGCAATACCGGCTCGCTCTTGTCCTTCTGACTAAAGCTCAGCAACTTGCGGGTAATAAACGATGCCTTTCGGGCGGCTCCGACAATTTCATGGGCATTTTGCGGCGTTTCCTTGGACTCTGGATCCGCAATAATCAAGCTGGAATAGCCGTCAATGATGGTCAGCAGATTATTAAAGTCGTGGGCGATGCTCCCGGCCAACCGACCGACCGCTTCCATTTTTTGGGAATGGTGCAGCTGCCGGGTCAGCATGGCGCGCTCATTCTCTATCAGTTCCCGTTCAACCGCGGGGATAATCACGTTCTTGCTGAGCAGTATGTTCAGCAGAATCAGAATGAACAGCCCGCTGAGCAGATACACGGCGATCGCAAAGGCAAGAGCCAAAGAATAGCCATGGGCGTGGAGCGCCATCTGCTCAAACAGTTCGAGCAAATAGACCAGAAACGCCCCCGTCATGATCGATGAGGCAATCGATGCCCCAAAAAGGATCAATAGTATTTTACTCTTCAGACTCATGATTCAGATACTAAGAATATGAGAACTTAACACTATAGAGTTGCTATATATATCAAAAAACCGGGCTTTTATTGCGCACGCTATAAGGATTCGGCCCAATTCCAGAAGTTTCGCAACATGCGCAACCCAACTGCCTGCGATTTTTCCGGGTGGAACTGGGTGGCAAATACATTGTCTTTCCAGACGCAAGAACAGTATTCGATTCCGTATTCGGTCTTGCCCGCAACGACCGATTCCTCATCCGGACGGACATAGTAGGAGTGGACCAGATAGAAAAATGAGCCATCTTCTATCCCCTCGAACATCGGGCATCGCGGCTGCACTTCATTGATTCGGTTCCACCCGATTTGTGGCACCTTCAAAGCTCTGGGAAGGTCGAAACGCTTAACGGTACCGGGCAAGATTCCAAGCCCCGCGACCCCGGGGGTTTCTTCACTCGAACCAAACAGTGCCTGTAACCCGAGGCAAATACCCATCATCGGTTTTCCGGCCTGTACCCAGGAACCAATGGCATCCACAAAATCGTGCTCGACCAGATGGTTCATGCAGTCGCCAAAGGCACCAACCCCCGGCAACAGCACCGCGCGGCAATCATCCATCTCATCCTTGCGCCTGATTATTTTTGCGTCCAGCTCCAAATACCGGAAGGCGTTCGATACGCTTCCCAGATTCCCCATTCCATAGTCGATAATGCCAATCATACCACTCTTTCATTCAATCAAGGGGGCAACTTTAAACGGGTGAAGCGCGCATTTACATGAAAAACATTGAATCAATTAGCCTTTCAACACGCCCAGCGGACGCAGTTGAACCTGCGGCTCGGCCAGATCGGAAGAAGCCTTGATCACTTCATCAATATCCTTGTACGCCTGGGGCGCTTCGCTGAGGTCCAGCAAGCCTTTCATTTTCCGACCGCCTCCCCTAAAAGCGTGCCAGCCCGAGTAGACGATTCCCTTCATGGCTTTGTCGCACGCCTCCCGTGAAAGCGCTCGTGAAGCCGCCATGCGTCCCATCTTCCGGCCCGCGCCGTGCGAACAAGACTGGAATGATTCGGAATTGCCACAACCGCGCACAATGTATGAATGCGTCCCCATGCTGCCGGGGATAATGCCCGCTTCGCCCATCTTCGCCGAGGTCGCCCCCTTGCGGTGTACCCAAACAGGCCGGCCAAAATGTTCCTCAAGGGCGGCATAATTGTGATGGATGTTGATCTCTTTGCAAAACTCCACGCCGCGCAAAGCACGGGCAACTGCATCCTTGAAAACCCTCATCATGCAGGCACGGTTTTCGAGCGCGTAGGCCAGTGCCAGATTCATTTCGCAAATATAGGCCTGCCCCTCATCGCTCTCCACATCAAGAAAGGCGAGATCGCCCAGTTCCGGATGGGCCCCTAGGGCAATCCTATGATGATGCTCGGCAATTCGATAGCCCAGATTCCGCGAACCGGAATGAAGCATCAACCATACATTCCCATCGTCGCCGGCTTGAATTTCAATAAAATGGTTTCCGCCACCAAGGGATCCCAGATTCTTATAGGCCAATTCACGCGCATGTGAATCAAGCCAAGGCGGCAACTCGTCGAAGCGTCCCCACCGTTGCGGCTTTGGATGGCAACGTCCTTCCCCCAAGGGCACATGACGTTCCACTTCATCCAGACACGCTCGAATCTGCCCATGCGACAGTTCTTCAGCCGAAAAGCTGGTTTGCACCGCGCACATGCCGCAGCCAATATCCACGCCAACTGCATTGGGAATAATGGCATTTTTACACGCGACAACCCCTCCGATCGGCATGCCATAGCCCACATGGCAATCCGGCATCAGCGCCACGTGCCCGACAACGCGTGGATGATTCGCCAAGTTGACCGCTTGCTCCAGAGCACCCTTCTCCACCTGCGCGCACCACGACTTGATCGGCAACCGTCCCAATGCTGTGTTTTCCCATTTCATGGTTATAGCGATTTGACAATCAACGTTATGGAAGTGATCAACAACACGATATAGATCAGCAGCGTGTAATGCTTCTGCTCCGTCCGGCGCGTCAGCCACCAGCCGAATCCAACGCCCAGCGGAATCACCGGCAGCAACACTACCCCCAGTTTCAGGTTGTCCGCATGGATGCGGCCCATCATGGAAAACGGCAACAACTTGACCAGATTGAGTCCCCAGAAAAAAGCACAGCTCGTGGCCGCAAACTTTTTCTTTTCGAGATGTTGCGGCAACAGATACATCTGCATTACGGGCCCGGCGGCATGCGCCAGGGTCGAGGTCATTCCGGCGGCAAAGCCGAACACCCCGCCCTTGCTCCAATTCGGTTCCGCGGCATGGATGTGTCGAAGAATCCATGTCTTCGTGGCAAAGTAGCCCACAAACAGAATCCCGAGCACGCCGATAAGAATTTTGAGCGCCTGATCCGATACCGCTACAGCCGCCTCGTTCGAGACAAACAGGAAACTCGCCACGGCCACACCCATCAACGTTGCCGGCAGCAGATAGATCAGCCGACCCCACTGAACATGCCGCCAGTAGAATGAAAGTGCCACCACATCCATCAGGCACAGCATCGGCAGCATGAAACCGACCGCCTCCCGCGCGGCCTGCGCCTGCGCCGGCCATACGAGAATAAGAATCGGCAGAGCAACCGCCCCGACCGGAAAACCGCCCTTTCCCATCCCGATCAGAAACAGGCTCACCCCGATCCAGAACAGATCGACCGCGGCATATTGGGACAGTACGTCCATGGCGTTATGCGCCGATACGACCCTTGCTGGAGGGAATGAGATCGAGCGCGCGCGGATCGGAGTCGCAAGCGACGCGCAGAGCGCGGGCAACAGACTTGAAGATGGCTTCGATGCAGTGGTGCAAATCCTCGCCGTACTTCAACTCGATGTGCAGGTTCATTTTTGCGGAGTCGCAGAACGAGCGCCAGAAATGCTTGATGATTGTCACATCGAAGTCTCGGATGTACGTGTGCTGCAACTCAACGTTGTAGACGAAGTAGGGCCGTCCGCCGAGATCAAGGCAGACATCGGCCTGTGCTGATGCTTCGTCCATAGGAAGCACCCAGAAACCATATCGATTGATCCCCTTGCGCTCACCCAGCGCTTGGTTCAGTGCTTCGCCCAGCACGATGCCAACGTCTTCGACCAAATGGTGGTAGTCCACTTCGATATCCCCCGTTGCCTTGACGCTAAGATCAAACAATGCGTGCTTGGCCAGCAGGTCGAGCATGTGGTCGAAAAACGGAACTCCGGTGGAAATTTCGTAATCGGCCTTGCCATCGATATTCAGCGACAGGTCGATTTGGGTTTCCTTGGTGCTACGCGTAATGCGGGCGATACGTGGCTGCGGATCCATAGCGGGTTCTATTCAGCCGGGTTGGAGCTGTTGGTTGGTGTCGCGGTGTCGGGCGCGACGATTTCAATCGGCTGGTTAATCTTGACCGGTGCGTTGGTGGTCGTGGAATAACCGTTTGCCTCGAGTGATTCGATGGCTGCGTTGGCACTATTGGCAATTTCCTGAAATTGGCGAATCAGCACCTGCTCGTATAGCTTATCGATATCGGCCATTTTCGAAAGGATCTTGTCCGACTCCTCCTTGTTGGCCGCGACCTCTTCTTCAAGGTCGGAAACCTTGACCGTGTTGGCTGCGCTCATCACCTTGGAGGCATTGGCAAGGTCCTGAACCACAAGCATCTTTTGGGAAAGGATCGAAGCCTGTTTTTCCAAAGCCACCAAACGGTCCGCATTCGCCGAGCTTTTTTCCAAACCCGCCTTGGCAGAGTGCCGCAAAACATTCAGAGAATCTTCGTGGGCTTTCAATTGTGACAGATAATCATGGTGCGATGCATCGATCATTTCCTGAACCTGAGACGATGTTGTGCACCCGGCCAAGACTGCCGCCAGGCCTAAAGTGGTGATGGTCTGGATAATTTTCATTCCGTTCTCCTGTCGCGACGATCTGGTCGCTTTCTTCAACATTCGGAAATTAGAGCCTAGCCTCGACAGGGTCAACCTTATAAAAACGCAGGTGACAGTGGTCCTCAACAGGCATTCTTTCTTCAACGAAGGCATTAAACCAAAAGGTAACAACCCATGAGCAAGGAGTTCAATGTTTTGCCACGGTGGGTCATCCACCTCTTTCTATGGATCGGTCTATCGGCTGGCATCGCTGTCCGCTCGCTTATGCTACTCAACCGGGTTAACCCCCTTGCGGCTGTTTGGGTCTGGCGATTCGCCATGTTCAGCTATACGATTTTTTTCGGCTATCGCTATCTCATCGGCCGACGGCGACGGCGTATCGTTGTCCGGCACCGGCTTGAAGATCGCATCAGGAACTCCGAAGAACTCGACCCTTCCACCCGGGACGCGACGCTCTACATTATCCGTTCCATCACCCGCTCGAAGGAGCTGTTCAACTATGCCTTCATCTGTATCCTGAG
>JBNKSB010000067.1:0-15572 GCA_050297095.1 Pontiella sp.
GTCGCCCCCGTTGGTGCTTTCGTTATGAAAACGACCATCGTCCATCCATTTCTGGTACCACTTTTCCTCAACATTCTTTGGTTCGTAGGTTTTTGACAAGCCACCCATGACTATCTCCTAAATTATCCCTCGCAGAGGCACAGAGTGCGCAGAGGGCTATTCTTCATAGTTGTTAACGATTCGTTTTATACCGTCTCTTAACAGTGGAACATTAAAGTTGATTAGTAGCCCCAACTGTAACTCCATCAGCTTCAAATAGGTGCCGGTCTGTTTAGAAAACAGAGGCTTCATCTCCTCGACCGACTTCACTTCGACGACAACGCTTCCATTGACAAGCAAATCAATCCTGTATGCCCTGTCCTCAATAACTTCGCCACGGAACTTAACAGGTAGACAGATCTCTTCCTCCACCTCATGCCCCGCATCCCGCAGCACTTTTGCCAGACACTTCCGATATACGGACTCCAGCAATCCTGGTCCCAGCTCCTTATGAACCTCAATTGCAGCCTGAATGATATCATCTGAAATTTTATTCAAATCCGCCATGCCTAGTCTCTGCGAACTCTGCGCCTCTGCGAGGGAACCGGTTTCTATTTTTCCTCGTCCAGGAACAGCTTGTATTCCACGCCGTCGACAAGGGCCTCCCACGAGGCTTCGATAATATTTTCCGATACACCGACCGTGCCCCAAGACTGATCGCCGTCGGTCGATTCGATGTGCACGCGGGTCTTCGCCGCCGTCGCCTCTTCGGGATCAAGGATGCTTACGCGGTAGTCGGCCAGCTGCACGTTGGCGATGCTCGGATAGAATTCGGCCAGCGCCTTGCGAAGTGCCTCGTTGAGCGCATCGACCGGGCCGTCGCCCTCGCCCACCGTGAAGGCACGCTTATCGCCGTTCACCTTTAACTTGAGGGTCGCCTCGGATAGGCAGGGATCATCCTTGCTGCGTTTCTCGACAATCACGCGAAAGCCTTCCAGCTCGAAAAAGCTCTTGTGCTCCTTGAGCACCTTCTTGATCAGCATCTTGAACGAGGCGTCGGCTGCTTCGTAGACATAGCCGCCCTTCTCCATCTTTTCCATCGTCTGGAGGATCTCGCGAACCTCCGGCGATTTGCGGTCGATATTATCGAGCCCCATTTCCAGCAGCTTTTCCATCACGTTGCTTGCACCGGAAAGTTCTGAAATCAGGATGCGGCGGCTATTGCCGACCGAATCCGGCGTCACGTGCTCGAAGCTGTGAGAGACCTTGCGGACGCCGTCGACGTGCATGCCGGCCTTGTGTGCAAAGGCGCTGTCGCCCACAAACGCGGCCCGCTGGTTGTCGCGCAGGTTCGCCTGCTCGTTCACGAACTGCGAAACCAGTTTCAGGTTTTTCAGTTGCTCCGGCTCGGCCAGGCAGGTCTTTTCGGTCTTCAGGTTGATGTTGGCCACCACGGAAACCAGGTTGCAGTTTCCGCAGCGCTCGCCAAAGCCATTGATGGTTCCCTGCACCTGAATGGCGCCGGCGCGTACCGCTTCCATGGCATTGGCCACACCAAACTCGGAATCATTGTGGGTGTGGATGCCGATGGCTACATCAAATTTTTCACGAACCAATGTGGTGATTTCATGCACCTCGTGCGGCAGGCGGCCGCCGTTGGTGTCGCACAATACCAGCACGTCCGCCCCACCCCTGGCGGCGGCTTCGAGCGTTTGCAGGGCATATTCCGGGCTGTCGAGATAGCCGTCAAAGAAGTGCTCGGCGTCGTAGACGACCTCCTTGCCGTGTTCCTTCAGGAAGCGGCAGGTATCCTCGATCATCGCCAGATTTTCCTCCGGCGTGGTTTTCAGCACTTCGAGCACATGCAAGAGCCAGGTCTTGCCGAAAATAGTGCAAACCTCGGTGTCGGCTTCCAGCAGGGCCAGCGTGCCCTTGTCCTCTTCGACTTTCACGTTCGCGCGGCGGGTGCTGCCAAAGGCCGCAATCTTGGCGTGCTTGAGGTTTTCCTTCTTGATGTCTTTGAAGAAGGCCATGTCCTTCGGGTTCGAAGCCGCAAAGCCGCCTTCGATGTAGTCCACGCCGAACGAATCGAGCATCTTGGCGACGTGGATCTTGGCCACCGGCGAGAAGTTGACCCCTTCCGCCTGTGCGCCATCCCGAAGCGTCGTATCGTATATAAAGACTTTGTTTTCAACATTCATGGTGATTCACCTGTTCTTTCAAGAAAGCTAGGAAACATACCCCACCCCGCAAACCCGAACCAAGTCCGAAGGCCTTGTTTTTTAGCCTCAATCATATGGGGGTGTTCGGGTATTACTTATTGGCATTCACGATCAGCTTTCTATTTATCCCCATTCAGTTCACCTACATCCCCAGGAAAACGATGATCGAAGTTTGCCGGAATAAACCAGGACCCTCATGCAAGGCCTAAAAGAGGACCTTGGTATGAATAAAGCAGTTCCTTTGGATTGTTCATCGGCCGGTCTGGCTTCTCTCCATCATTAAGCTTGACTAAGAGGCGGAAAAGCGGGGTATATAGGACTTCTAACATACCATAGGGAGAGGTTGAAGAATGGCCAAGGTTCTTATCGCGGACGATGATCCGACAATTCTTAGTTTGCTTAACAAAATCCTGACTTCTAAAGGATACGACGTCACGCTAGCGGAGAATGGCAGCGTTGCCGGAAAACTATTGCAATCCGAAAGCTTCGATCTACTGCTTACCGACATCAAGATGGAGCCGGTCGACGGCATGGAATTGCTCAAAAAAACCCGGCAATTGCGACCGCATGTCGGTGTTATTATGCTGACAGCCTATGCGACAGTGGCAACGGCGGTCGAAGCCATGAAAGAGGGCGCTTTCGACTATATTCCCAAGCCGTTCAAGATCGACGAACTACTTGAAACCGTAAAGCGGGCACTGGATTACCAGAAGTCACTCGCCGAACAGGTCAGCGGAACTTCCACCATTGAAACCAAGAAATTTTTTGGCAACATCGTGGCGGTCAGCGACCAGATGGTCAACGTCTGCGAAATGATTAAGCGGGTTGCCCCCACGAAAACGACGATCATGATCACCGGCGAAAGCGGCACGGGCAAGGAGCTGGTTGCCGAGGCCGTACACAGCTTCAGCACCCGCTCGGAAGGCCCCTTCCTCCCGGTTAACTGCGCTGCGCTACCGGAAACACTCATTGAATCCGAACTTTTTGGACACGTAAAGGGCGCCTTCACCGGAGCCAACAACGAAAAAGCGGGGCTCTTCGAAGCGGCCAAGGGAGGCACGATTTTCCTCGATGAAATCAACTCCATCCCCCACAGCCTGCAGTCCAAACTCCTGCGTGCCATACAGAACAAAAAGATTCGCAAAGTGGGGGGAACCGAGGAATTCGAAGTCGATGTGCGAATTCTGGCAGCATCAAACCGGAATCTGGAAAGCATGGTTCAGGAAGGAAGCTTCCGCGAAGACCTGTTCTATCGCCTCAGTGTCATCTCCATCGATATTCCGCCGCTCAAGCAACGCCCACAAGATATTCTTCCGCTTGCGCAACACTTCATCGCCCAGGAACTGGAAGAAGGACAGGAGTTTCCGAGCATCGACAACGCCGTGCTTTCTATCATCCAGAACTATACTTGGCCGGGGAATGTGCGAGAACTGCAAAACGTAATGCAACATTGCCTCACCTTTCTGCACGAAAACAAGATTACCAAGGATACCCTCCCCTCAAAATTGATTGTCTCTTTCGAAGAAAATCCCGAAGCCCAAAACGTCACCTCCCTCTCCAGCGATTTTGAAAAAGGTAAATCCCTCAAGGCCTTCTTGCGGGCAAAGGAAAAGGAATACCTCAAAACCGTTATCGATTCCATGGACGGCGACAAGGCCGCAGCGGCCAAGGAGCTCGACATCAGCCTGGCAACCCTCTACCGCAAACTTCCGGAAGACGGGCAAAAACAACAGTAGTTTTATTGCGTTGCTTCATGGCGATCGAAAGCACCTCTTATGGGGGTGCTTTTTTATATGCATGATCCTTCATTTTACGTTGGCTTCATAAAGAAAGGTATAACGCCAAGCCTAGATGGGTTTAGGCGTCATCCCGCCATCCATCAACAGGGCTAACCACTCCAAACCAGACATTATCACAAAACACCCCGCACATCCAACTTCGCAACCCAAGTTTTCTCAAATATGGTAAATTTTAAACGAGGCAATATACACCCATAATGAAACAACCGGATTATTATCCGCCACCCAAGAACCAAGAAAACCCATATTCATTAACCTTTTGAACGGAAAATGCAGATTTTCCAATGATTTCAAACAGGCTATCCGATCCATGAAACAAATTGGCACAGAACCCGCTTAATATTACCGTCTGGTAAGAATATGAGGTGAGCTCGAAACAGACGAATAAATGAAAAACACATAAAACAGAGAGAGATAAAAAATGAAAAAGATGAATAAAAAGGGTTTTACCCTCGTTGAAATCATGATCGTAGTTGCCATCATCGGCCTGCTGGCTGCCATCGGCATCCCGTCTTTTCAGCGCGCACGCACCAACTCGCGCACTAAAGCATGCATGAACAACCTGCGCATGATTGAGTCCGGCGCGGAACAACACATGATGCTCAACAACCAAACCACCTGTGATATGAACCAAGCCGAGGTATTCATCAAGGGCGGCGTGCCGGAATGCGGAGCGTCCGGAAACTACACACTGGCCATCGTTAACAATGAATCTGTAGCAACATGCTCCGTACATGGCACCATTGCAGCCGAAGGTTCCACAGTAAACTAACCTTCCCTTCATGCAACATCGCAAGCCCCGTCTTTTGACGGGGTTTTTTTTGATTCGAACTCGGCGCTCGGCTCGAACCTATTCCGGAAAACAGCAGAAAGCGCTCAGCAGGAAACCCGCTACATCCTGAACCACCAGCATCGGATGGACTACAAAAGCGGGATCGACCAGGGACCGCCCGTCGACTACAGGGCTATTGAATCCACCTGCTCGCAATACCAGCGCCGCTAAATAACGATGACGTCAGTTCTCTGGTCGCTCGAAGACGCCGAAGCCTTCATAGCCCAAAGCACTCTCCACCGCAACGGGTGATGGACCAATCTGTTTCCCGCACCCCTTGTTCTACGGAACTGACTTACGCCCCAATACCAATCTGAAAAAGGTATTATTCCTCCTTATCTCCAATCTTTGGCAACGTTCCGCCAGCCGCAGCAACTCTACCACTCCAAATACGCGAAGTCATCTTGGTCCACTTCAGCCCTTCGACCTTCGGAGTCTCGCCAAGTCCGAGCACCAGCCACATGCGATCTTGCGGTTTCATTTTCTCCACCCAAGGCTGATAAAGCTCAACCGCGCCATGATTCCACTGGATCCTGCGATAGATTTCAAGATCGTCCGCCGGCATTACCGCCGCCTCGCAACCCAAAATATACCGCCAAGGAGCTTGAGGATATTTGAAAAAGGTTTGGTAAAACACTGCCATGGAGGTGCTATAGATTATCCCGTCTCCGTCTGGTAAGCCAACCTGGGTTTCCGGATCATCAATCAGGACGTACTCTCTCTTCAGCGCATCCGACCAACGACCGCCTTGGTTGGCGGTCAGGCTGGCATAGAACAGGGCGACCGCCGCAATCCCGACGGCACACCGCGAAAAGGAAAACCAGTTGAACCATTCAAGCTCGTCCCGCTCAAGCCAAGCCTCCAGCTCCTGTACCATCATGACCAGCAATGCCATAATGCCGAAATCATCGAACCACCGAGCTCCGCCACTGGAAAGAAAACAGCTTCCCGCAAGAAGATAGAATACCGGACTATCCAGCAATGCGGACACTCTGGCTCCACGCAGCTTCACACTGACCATCAGCAGGACCACAACGATAATGGGAAATATAAAGGTGGTTGCCGGCTGAAGCTCGCTCACCAGGGCCGTAGTATCCGACGCACTGCCGAGCGCGCGTACCACCCCCTTGATCGCCTCAACGGGCAACATCCAATCGCCACAAAACAAGGTGGCGAGCACCGTGGATGCCGCCAGCAAGATCAGCAGTCGTCCCGTGGCCCGCCACTGCCGGGCTGCGGCAAAAGCAGCTATCGGAAACAGGTAGAGGAACCACGTCATGCGCCACCAGATCGAGACGGTCATGCCCAGCCCAAGCAACAGCCAGGTCCGCCAGCAAAACTTGGGTTGATTCAACCGATCCCGCAGCAGCAACAGGCAAACAAGGACCGCCATGGAAACAATGAACGGACGACCGAAAAACAGTCGGTAACCAAAGTTAAAGAAATTGTAGGCCAACAAGAGTGCTATTATCCACACCTCGGGGCGTTTGACCAAAAACAGCGGGGGTAGCAGGAATAGCAACGCCAGCAAAATGACTTCAAAAACCACTACTTCTTCAGTGGATTCCAATCCACACCGGTGCATGAACCGCAAAAAACCATGCCACCCTTCATGGATATCCGGAAGCTGACCATCGGATACCATTACCTCGTTAAGCGCCTTGCCCGACACTGCAAATCCGGCATGCCGCAGGGCATCGTCGGAAGGCAGATAACCTTGGGAGACAATTTTAAAGGGAAGCACCAGCAGGACCAGAAAACAGCCCAACAGAACAAGAACAGGGAAGAGCCTTGAAAAGGCCTTTCCGTTTCCGTTTTTCCAAAAAAGGGAATTTTCGCTAGATTCGCAGTCGGTTTTTGCATCCATTCAATACCTCAATCCTTAAAATGGCTTCAACTCAGAGTGGCATTCCGCATACCTAAAAGGCTAGGTTGCATGCATAATCAAATCAAATTAGTCCACCTTTTCAACAGAATGGACATAACCTGAAACGGAAAGCATGATAGCGCACTTCAAGAAGCACAGGCAATTCCTATCGTTCTCCCTCGTCGGAGGCCTTTGCTTCCTGTTCAGTCTCGCACTGATGCTGCTGTTTGTGGAGGCGTTGAACATCCCCTATCTCCCAGCAACGGTTTTGACTTGGATCTGTGCGAATCTGCTTAGCTTCGTCGCGAATAAGCAGCTTACCTTCCGAACCCACAGAAAATTCTGGAAGAATGAAATCATCCGATATTACCTAATCATGTCCGCGAATCTGGGCATCAGTGTTCTGCTCATGTTTGTGATGGTGGACCTGTTGCATTTGCACTATTTACTTTCCAGCATCTTCATGGCAGGACTGATGCTCTGCATCAACTATCTGGCCCACAAAAACTGGAGCTTTCGAACCGGAGGATCAAACCGTGAATAAAACGGAAAACCATGCTTACGCAATGCGACTGGATCAATTGCAGGGCGCGACATGGAAGAAGTTGCTTAACGTGCAACTCCCCTATCGCTGGTGCCTGCGGAGGTTGAAACCGGGTTTTACCTTGGAAATCGGATGCGGAATCGGCCGAAATCTTTCCCACCTGAACGAAAATGCAATCGGGGTCGACCATAACAAGCTGGCCATATCCATTGCCCGGTCGAGAGGCTTCGAGGCTTATGAGCCCCACGAGTTCGCCGAGCGCTTCCTCGACAAAAAGGGCACCTTCGATTCCCTGTTGCTTTCCCACATCTTGGAGCATTTGTCCTGGGAGGATGCAAGGGGGCTGATTACCGAATATCTCCCGTGGCTGAACAAGCAAGCCAGAATTATTTCCATAACCCCCGGTTCGAAAGGATTCGACTCGGATCCGACCCATGTCACCTTTTTCGACTTGGAACAAACGTCATTGCTGATGCGCGAGTGCGGACTGCGGATCGAACGCACCTTTTGCTTTCCCTTCCCGCGTTTCGCGGGAAAATATTTCAAGCATAATGAACATGTCGTCGTGGCAAGAATGGGAGACTAATGTGACCCGTCCCCTGCTATCCGTCATCATGCCCGTCTACAACGGCGAGGAATACCTGCCTAGTGCCTTCGATTCCATTCTCGCACAGGGCCGAGAATTAACCAACCAGATTGAAATCCTGGTCGTTGACGATGGATCGACCGACGATACCCTCGAGATCGTATCCCGCTACAGCGATCGACTTCCCCTTCGGATGATCCGCTCGCACCGGGTGGGGAATTGGGTCAAAGGACTCAACGAAGGGCTGCAAGCGGCACAAGGGGAGTTCTGCTGCCAGCTGCATCAGGATGATGCCTGGACCCCCGACCGCTTGACCATCCTGTTTTCTTGCATGAAGAAACACCCCGACATCGACGTATTCCTTCACAATGCCCTATTCCTCAGCAGCGCGGGAAAGCGTATCGGACGATGGTCCTGCCCGTTCGGCAGCCCATCGCGCCTCATTCAACCGGAGGTTTTCTTCCGGCACCTGCTGGTTCAGGACTTTATCTGTATAAATACACCGATTTTCCGCACCCGGTTAATTCATGAAACAGGGCCGTTTGACGAGGCCCTTAAACAAACCACGGACTGGGACTTCTGGCTCAATCTTTTCGGAAACTATCCGAGCTATTTCATCAACAAACCCTTATCATTCTTCAGAATCCATGCAAAGGCTCAAACCATTTCCCATAGCAAGGATACGGAGGATTACTCCCTGCAACTCGAGCGGATTCTACAGCGCTACAGGTACCGCTTGAACCCGGGCCATCCGCAAGACAAGCGAATCTTCAAGGCAGCGCAGTTTTCCAATCTGGTCAATGCTAGCCTTGGACAGGCCCTTCATCAGGGATCTATTGCCCCTTTGATGAATATCGTCTGCCAGGCGTTCACGCTCTCGCCGGCAACCCTTTCGATTTATCTCAGGGATTCGCGCATCATCGAACGACTCGGCGCTCGCATCCGGCTCAGGAAAACACTGAAGGGCTCATGAGTGTCTTGGTGTTCCATCACGGGTGTTCGTTGCAATTTTCGTTGGAACAGGACAAGAGATGGACTTCGAAATTGAAACGATGGTTCGTCGCGATGCTGTCCAGTAGTAAGGCAATGCCAAGGAACAGAATCGACAGGATTGCCATGGCCGACGCAAGAATTGCCAAGGGAACATGATACACAAATTGATGGCATACATAGTCATAGATGGGTACGCTGCCCGCTGCCAGGCTTCCCACAAAAAATAACAACGCGATGGCACCAAAGAAACAGAACGGTTTGTAGTATCTGAAGATGTTGAATATGAGTTTCAATATTCTCATGCCGTCTTGAATGGTGTTCAACTTTGATTCGGAGCCTTCTGGCCGATCCTTATATTCGATGGGGATCTCCAGCCAGCTCAGCCGCTTGTCAAGGGCATGCAACGTCAGATCGGCCTCCAACTCGAAGCCGGAACAAAGCACCGGATAGGTTTTAACAAACCTCCGGCTGAAAACACGGTATCCACTCAATATGTCGTGGAGGGGCTGATGGTACAATCGAGCAATGATCCACTTCACAAAATGGTTTCCCCCTTCGTGAAAAGCCCGCTTATTTTCCCGGCCATAGTGCCCTTGCGTCAATCGATCTCCTACAACCATATCCACAACCTTGTTGCGAACCGGCTCGATCAATTGGTGAACCGCCTCCGCCGGATACGTCATGTCGGCATCGACCATCACGTATATGTCGGCATCCACGAACGAAAAGGCCCTTCGAATTGCGGCACCCTTCCCCTGTACCTTCTCCACCAGCACTTGTCCGGGATTACCGCAATCCGTCAAGGCATCGAAGGCCCGGGATCGCGTCTGGTCGTTCGAATTGTTGTCGACCACGCATATTTCAAAATCCTTGTCCTGTCGGGCAAATGCGGTAACCACGTCATAGATGGTCTTTTCTTCGTTGTAGGCGGGTATAATTATGACTACCTTTTTTTCCATCGTGCATATCCTCCCATGGCAAGGTGTTGGTCTTCGTCTAAGATGAACCATAAAAACATCCAACTCCAGCCGATTTGTAGAGATAGCATTTGCCGGCTCCCGAGGCATTGGAACCGAAACACTTGCCTTTCGCGAGGGATCTATCTATTCTCCAAGCTATGACAATGGCAATTCAAGCAATCGATTTGAGCATGCCGTTCCGTCAGGGAGCATTGACCCATCAAGCCCTCAACAAAGTCTGCTTTACCGTGCATTCGGGGAAAACCGTCGGATTCATCGGCCCCAACGGCGCCGGAAAGACCACCACCCTCCACATACTTCTCGGATTCATCGCCCCGGATTGCGGAACTGCGAGAATCCTTGGAGAGGATGCCCGCTCCGCCCGCTCCCGCTCGCGCATCGGCTATCCCTCCGAACACCCGGAATGCTATAAATTCTTGACCGGACGGGAATGCGCGTCTCCTTAACAATCCTCCAACATCCTGTATCGAATAGCATTGGAAGAGGCGTTTCTTTATAGCAAATTCCCAGCAAACAGACGAAATGGGCGCATGAGGTGAACCGCTTTATCAAGACATTCTATCTTTGGCTGGGGGTTGCGACGTTGTGCAATCTGGCGACCCTGCTTTCAGCCTGCATGGGAAATTTCCCGCAGGATGCGGGCCTGTGGCTCTACCCGGCGGCTTGGCTAATGCAGTTGCCGCTTGTCGCGGTGGTTGCGTCAATCCACCATGGGACGAACCAGGTGCTCCACCTTCTTCCCGCGCGACATGCCAAAAAGGGTCACTGGCTGGTGTGTGCATTGATTCTTTTCGTGGTTACCGGGGGCTATCTGGCCTCCCAGATCATGCGAACCGAAGTCGATGCCTTTCTTTCCTGGGACATGCTGCGGGTAGGTCTCAGCGATACGAAACAGATTTTGCCCGACATCGGAAGACGCATGGGCTTGCACCTGTTCCTGCTCAGCTCTGGTTCAATCGTTGCCGGCCTGCTCTATGTCCGGCAATATCACAACCCTCGCTCGCAACATTCGACCAAGCTGTTCACCATCCTGCTGGTGCTATTGGCGTGTGGTTCAGCCAGCTCGTATGCCTTCGCTTTCAACTCGGCCAAGGAATCCGCATGGCGGGCCCGCAATGAAATTCTCCCGACCACCTATCTGGCCGCATCGCTGCTCGAAGATATCCTGCTCGAAAACATGGTACACGACGAGGCCATCAAAAATATCGTTCTTCCGCAACAGGTCGAGCTCGGTGCTTATCTGAAAAACTCCCCACCCCAATCGATGCCCCATGTCTTTTTCATCATGCTCGAAGCCATTCCATGGGACCATTTTCCCTTTACCGGCTATCCGCGGGCGGATGTCACACCCAACCTCAACGCCCTGGCCCGGGACAGTCTGATATTCCCTCGCACCTATGCCACGGCCAACCACTCGAGCTACTCGCAACCGAGCATTCACAGCTCCCAGTACCCGCTACGAACCACCTCGCTGGATCAGTACGATACCGTGGATTATCCCAAGACCCTCCTCTTTGACATTCTCGCCGGCGCCGGCTACCAGACCGCTTTCATTTCCGCCCAGAACGAGGATTGGCTGGGCATGAAACGGTTTATCCTTGCCCACACTCATTTGCAGTATTTCCTGCACTCAAAGGACGAGCTGGGCAACAACATCGACAAGGAATGCAAGATTGATGACAGCCTGGTCTGCACCCGGGCCATCGAATACCTCGACAACCGTACCGCCGATGAGCCGGTTTTCATGTACCTGAACCTTCAGCGCACCCACTTCCCCTATGATATACCGGAAAACGCCCCGCACCCCTACCAGCCATGCGGAACCGACGAATTCAAGTTTACGTTCTACAGCTACGATCAGGATCATCAGGAAACCGTCGTCAACAAGTTCGACAACGCGCTCCACTACGTCGACGCACAGGTTGGCAGGTTTATCACCTACCTCAAACAACGCGGGCTTTATGAAAACAGTCTCATCGTCGTTTCGGCCGACCATGGCGAAGCCTTCTATCAACACGGCTATCCCACTCACAGCACCACCCTCTACGATAGCCAGGTCCGCGTCTGCACACTCATCAAGCAACCGATGCAGCACAACTCATCTGTGCGCGACGACGCCATTTCACTGATCGACATCAATCCCACCATTCTAGAAGTCCTCGGCATGGAAAACCACCCCAACTTCCAAGGCCAGCAGGTGCTCGAAAACCCGCGCAACAACCCCATCTACATCCTTTCGCACGGAGTTATCAAGGCCATGGGCATTGTTGAATTTCCCTGGAAATACTTCAAATCCGAGACCCGCCACCCCGTGCTGGTCAACCTTGAAACCGATCCCTCGGAGGTGGAGGATCTCTCCAGCCAGTATCCCGAAAAATTAATGGAGCTTAAGGAAGAGGTAGAGTGGTTTCGCCAGCAGCAACTCTACTACTACCAGGACATAAGTTCCGAAGAACGCGAAAAGCACTATCCGCCCCGCCTCTGACATCTGGAGTGCGGCGCCATTGAGTCGCCTCTTTTAACGCGCTGACTCAAGACAGCTCACTCCAAGACGTAAATCACAAACATTTATTTCCCCTGCCCCAGCCGCCGGAAATAAATGTCGTACTTTTACACAAGCCCTTGATTAAGGGCGGATTGGATTTTTAATCGGTCCGAGGCTAAGTAGCATTCGACATTTCTTTCCAGTTAACCGTCTCCCTCCAGAAGCAGCACTTTAGCAGCCATACCTCTCCTTAACCACTATCATTCAACCACTTAAGAACCATCCCGTGCCCTACAAAACGCGATGGCACACCTGTTGCAATAGGGGCTGTCACGTTTTGGGAAGTTGTAAAATGAAAAACTGTTAACCAACCAAGGAGAAGAACCATGAGAAAAATCGCAATCTACGGCAAAGGCGGAATCGGCAAGTCGACGACCACGCAGAACACGGTGGCGGGTCTGGCGGAAGCCGGCAACAAAGTGATGGTGGTCGGATGCGACCCCAAGGCCGACTCCACGCGTCTGCTGCTCGGCGGCCTGGCGCAGAAGACCGTGCTCGACACCCTGCGCGAAGAGGGTGAAGACGTGGAACTTGATGATGTAATCAAGGATGGCTTCGGTGCCACCCGCTGTGTTGAGTCCGGTGGACCGGAACCGGGTGTCGGTTGCGCCGGTCGAGGAATCATCACCTCCATCAACCTGCTCGAACAGCTGGGTGCCTATGAAGAAGACCAGAATCTTGACTATGTCTTCTACGACGTACTCGGTGACGTGGTCTGCGGCGGATTCGCCATGCCGATCCGTGAAGGTAAGGCCGAAGAAATCTACATCGTGGTATCCGGCGAAATGATGGCTATGTATGCGGCCAACAATATCTGCAAAGGCATCGTGAAGTTTGCCGACGCCGGCGGGGTCCGTCTCGGCGGTCTGATCTGCAACAGCAGCAAGTGCGACAACGAGCTGGAGCTGATCACCGAGCTGGCCAACCGCCTCGGCACCCAGATGATCCATTTCGTACCGCGCGACAACATCGTGCAGCACGCCGAGCTTAACCGGAAGACCGTGATCGATTTCGCTCCGGAATCCAACCAGGCCGATGAATACCGCGCGCTCTCCAAGAAGATCAACGAAAACACCATGCGGGTCATCCCGACGCCGCTCGAAATCGAAGATCTCGAAGAGCTGATGGTCAAATACGGATTCGATGCATAACAAACTGTGAAGGGGCGCACCCGTGTGCGCCCCAACTCAACCAACCAGGAGGAAATACCCATGTCTAAACTACTCGTACGCTCCATTGTTCGTCCGGAAAAAGCGGATGCCGTTATGAAATGTCTGCTTGAGGCCGGCTATCCGGCCGTCACCAAGGTTCCCGTCTTCGGACGCGGTAAACAGCGCGGCCTGAAAGTCGGCGAAGTCACCTACGACGAACTGCCCAAGGAAATGCTGATGACCGTCGTGCCGGAAGCCGACAAGGAGTTCGTGGTAAAGACTGTGCTCGGCGCGGCCAAGACCAGCGAAACCGGTAACTACGGCGACGGTAAGATCTTCATCTCCCCCGTCGACGAAATCTACACTATCAGTTCTGGCGTCAAAGAAGACTAGGAGAGTGTCATGAAAGAAGTAATGGCAGTCATTAGAATGAATAAAATCAACGACACCAAGCGTGCGTTGAACGAAGCGGGCATCAGCTCCTTCACGGCCACCGGGCGAGTCCAGGGTCGCGGAAAAGGGCTGGTCGATTTCCGCATTCTGCATGGAGCAGAAGAAGGCGCACCGGAAGCGATCGATCAACTCGGTGAAGGCCCCCGCCTGGTTCCCAAGCGTATGATCACCGTGGTGGTGTCCGACGACTGGGTGGAAAAAACCGTACAGACTATCATTAACACCAACCAGACCGGCAGCTCGGGCGATGGAAAGATCTTTGTCCTGCCGATTATGGAAGCAACCCGCGTTAGAACTGGAGAAACCGTTACCGGCCCGTCGGGCGGCGACGTACTCGACTCCTCAGGAGGTTTAGCATGAGCGAAGAAAATAAACTGCCGGATCCTTCTACACTGAAGGAAGAAATCCTTGCCAAATACCCACCGAAGATTGCCCGCAAGCGCGCAAAATCGCTGGTGATCAACGACACCAAGCTGGACCAGGAAATCCAGTCCAACGTTCGCACGATTCCGGGCATCATCACCCAGCGCGGTTGCACCTATGCCGGCTGCAAAGGGGTGGTACTCGGACCAACACGCGACATCATCAATCTGGTGCATGGCCCGATCGGCTGCAGCTTCTATGCGTGGCTGACCCGCCGGAACCAGACCAATGCCGGCCCGGAAGGTCCTGATGGCGAAAACTTCATCAACTACTGCTTCTCCACCGACATGCAGGACGAAAACATTGTCTTCGGCGGGGAAAAGAAGTTGAAGCAGGCGATCCAGGAAGCCTACGACATCTTCAAGCCCAAGGCCATTGGTGTGTTCTCCACCTGTCCGGTGGGTCTGATTGGTGACGATGTCCATGCCGTCTCCCGCGAGATGAAGGAAAAGCTCGGCGACTGCAACGTGTTTGGTTTCAGCTGCGAAGGCTACAAGGGCGTCTCGCAGTCTGCGGGCCACCACATTGCCAACAACCAGCTCTTCAAGCACGTGGTCGGCAACGATGACACCAAGCCGGAAGGCAAGTTCAACATCAACCTGCTGGGTGAATACAACATTGGTGGTGACGGCTTCGAGATCGACCGGATCTTCAAGGCCTGCGGCATCAACGTGGTCTGCACCTTCTCGGGCAACTCCACTATGGGCGCGTTCGAAAAGTCGCACACGGCCGACCTGAACCTGGTCATGTGTCACCGCTCGATCAACTACATGGCTGAAATGATGGAAACCAAGTTCGGCATTCCATGGATGAAGGTCAACTTTATCGGAGGTGAATCCACCGCCAAGGCGTTGCGGAAAATCGGTGAATACTTCGAAGACGAGGACCTTAAGGCCCAGATCGAAAAAGTGATTGCTGAGGAGCTTCCGAAGGTGAAAGCCCGGGCGGTAGAAGCCCGCAAGCGCACCGAAGGCAAGCTCGCCATGCTCTTCGTGGGTGGTTCCCGTGCCCATCACTACCAGGAGCTCTTCAAGGAGCTGGGAATGGAAACCGTTTCCGCCGGGTACGAGTTCGGACATCGCGACGACTACGAAGGCCGAAAGGTGCTGCCGACCATCAAGGTCGATGCTGACAGCCGCAACATTGAAGAACTCAAGGTCAAAGCCGATCCGGAACGCTTCAATCCCCGCGCATCCGA
>JBNKSB010000068.1:0-10085 GCA_050297095.1 Pontiella sp.
AGCTATTTTTTCCAGCACCCTGAATCAAGATCATTCCTATGAAGGAACTCAAAGAAAAAACCGGGACGATAAAGGCATAACCAAAACTTCAATCTATGGATTATAGGTTATGATCGCCTCCCACTTACTCCACTACAAACAAATCGCGAAATATTTCTCTGCCTCCCCCTTCCCAACATTCCCCCTGTAATGCTCATATAAAATGGTCACATTCCCACGATGGGTAAGCAAGGTGGCTGTTTTTCCGGCATCACCATGCAGTGCAACGTGATACGTGCAGAATGAGTGCCGAAGTGCATTATGCGGCATCGTGAATTTCGTTATCCTGGCTATCTGTTCCTTACGCCTATCCCATAGCCGTTTCGTCAGGGAAAAGCCCTCTGGAGCTGTTTTCTTTGCATATTCGAGCCAGTCCCAGAGATTGTCGGGATGGCCGTCCACGAAGATTCTACGCTTATTCTTGGCCGCATCGGCCCGGATCAGGATACCCCGTTGCTTGAAATCGATGTTTTTCAGCTCCAGGCGAGCGCATGCACTGGAGCGGATCCCGGCGAAGGCTCCAAGGGCAAGATAAGCCAGCGCATCGGGGTAATGCTCCTTTGCAGCCGCAAAAACGGCTTTGGTCTGGCCGACCGTAAGGAATTCCGGCTCGGGCATGATGACCTGAGGAACAGGAACATTCTTAAAAACGTTCTCTCTGGCATATCCATGCCGAACACACCATTCCATGAAAAACGAGCAGTTCTTGATGTAGTTCTTTATCGTTATCGGCTTGTGTCCCAGAGAAAAAATCCACGCTTTAACCCTATCCAACTGCAGGTCCGTTAATGAGTCAACCGGACAAGCGGTTTGGAATTGTTCCAGGATATTTTTCATGGCCCGGAGGTAATTGTCATCCCGGCCGAGGTTGAGCTTCTCGTCCAGGTATTCCTTGACCGCTTGCTCCAGAGAAATATCGAGAGTGGCTTGCTTATCGGCCTCGGTCTGGCATACGGACAGGACACGCTGCGGAGATCCCAGCAGATCGATGCACGTCCGCATGATCTGGGCTTCCATCGTGGAAATTTCCAGAGCGGCCAGACCTTCCCGTTTTTCCTTCTTCACCAGCTGATCAAAAAAAGCGTCACGGTCGGACTCGGACTCGAAAAACTTATAGCTTGGCTTTTTCCAGTGGCCCCATTTTACTCCGTACTGGTTGGCCCGGTCCTTTCGGTCGTATTTCTTAACCGCCATTATTTCCCTTTCTGGTTGCAGTTTGGTTGCTGTTCCAACTGCAACCAAACGTCACGAACCACAACGAAACAAAACATTGCTTCAAAGAAAATAATGCCGTTTTGATCAATGATAGCAAGGAAAACACGCTATATAGGCACAATTCTCCCCGAAGGGAGAAAAGTTATTGGTGGAGATGGGGGGAATCGAACCCCCGTCCGAATAAGAGTCACAACAGCTTCTACGTGCGTAGTCGGGGATTAAAGGATTCGCCGCCGTCGCTGCCCCCCGACGGGGCCACTTGGGTCGCTAGAATCCTGTTATGGTTTTCGAGCCGCAACCCGGATCCCCGGTATTGGCCTTATCCCGCTGTCGTCGCCTCTAGCCCCTAGCGGGCGTCGGAGTAGAGACGTGGCGGAACTATGCCGCCAGTGCGTAACTTTCGTCAGCATTTATGTTTTTTGGGCTCCTTTTTACGAGGCCTGGAGACCAACCTCGGCACGCCACTGAAGCTTCAACCTACCCGTCGAAACCAGTCATCCCCATGCATGAGAATGGACGCAGAGAACACGAAAAGCGTTCAAACGTCAATCCGCGCGATAGAAAAGTTGCGGTCCACCCCTTCGGCGGAAAGAACACCAAAGAAACTCCCGGCCTTGAATTTCAACGCGTTCATCCCTACCTTTTCTCTCGATTGATTTTTAACCGGCCACGTGAACAGCACCAGACTTCAGTACAGGACAAAGCATTATGAACAGGAAAAGCGTAGCGTTCATCACCATGGCATTGATTGCTGTGGTCATTTCAGGTTGCAGCCGCACCGTCGAAGATGTCGCCAAATGGGAGGCGAACCATAACACGAAGAAGCTGGAAGAAGCCCTTACCGACCCCAAGTTCGAGGTCCGCCAGGCCGCAGCCGAGTCGTTGGGAAACCTGAAGACGACCGAAGCGGTAGACGACCTGGCAGCCTGTCTCAATGACGAGGAAGAGAGCGTAAAGGTTGCTGCCATCAACGCCTTGGTGAACATTGGTGGTCCGGCCACCGTAACTCCGCTGATCGCCGCACTTAGGCAGGATAATGCAGAAACCCGCACCGTCGCCGCAAATGCGCTGGGAAACCTGAAAGCAAGCGCCGCTGTCGATCCCCTCGCGGAAATGCTCAGCGACACCAATGAGACCGTTCAACTTGCGGCCTGCAAGGCCTTGGGAAGGATTGGAAACGAAGCGGCCTGCACACCGCTGGCCGAACAGCTGACCATTCCTTCAAACCCCGCTAGCATTCGACTGGCTTGCATCAACGCATTGACCGAAACCGGGAGACCCGTTGCGTTCAAGGCTCTGGTTAATACGCTGGCCGATGAAGACAAACAAATCCGTGAAGCGGCCACGACGGCCTTGGCCGAGGTTGGCCAACCGGCGGTTCCCTCCGTAATCGATGGCTTGAAAAGCAAAAACGCCAACGTTCGCCAAGCCGCCATGGCCATGCTGAAGCAGTTGGACGCTGTTCCCACTGAAGGCGACAGCCTGGTTTGGTATCTGCTCGCCCGATCTTCGCTTAAAAACAATCCCGAATACCAAGCCGCCGTGGTCAAAGCCCTCGCGAATAAAGGCATGCCGATAGCCCCGGCCCTGATGGACGCGGCATCGATTGACATCCCTGGAATCCGAGAACCCGCTGCACTGGCTTTGGAGCGGATCGGCGAACCCTGCCTCGACGCCGTCATGGAAAAATTAAGGGGTTCCGTGAACAAGAATGCCAAGGATTGGTTTAATAAACGCTCTCAATGGGTGGGCGCGCCCGCGGCATCGCTGGATCTTTGGGGTGCAATCTCGGCCCTCGACCCAACCTTCCCGACGCCCCAGCCGGCAAAAACCGTTCTCTCTGCATCCGATGCACCTCGCATCCGCGCAAACATACCCGCACTGGTTTCGATGCTGAACGACAAACAAACACGGACGGATGCAATCAAACAACTGACCAAAGCCGGCCCCAAAGCCAACCTTCCCCTCATTGCAGCACTCGGCTCCACCAACGCCGCGGTTGTCGATGCGGCCGCCACGCTTCTGGTAAACCGTGCCGATGAGCGGGCTTGCCAGCCGCTGATGACCGTCCTGCAACGTCGGCTGGATGCAGGAAAGCCACTCTCCAGATCCTCCCTCTATGCCGCATTGTTGGAATTAGAAAACCCCGAGGCCGAACCCCTGCTGCTAAAAGTCCGCCCCAGTACAACACGTGCATTCGATGTTTTTAACCGCCACTTCTCTAGTGCATCGGCTATTGCAGCAGACACCAAAGACCTCTACACCGATAATGAAGCCCCGATTTCGTTTAATATCGGCTATCTGAAAAACGGCCAGCCCGGCCATCTCGAATTCACGTTTGCCAAGGATGAAGACGGGAACTGGGTTCCCTCCCCCGCCCTGCCCGCTTCCCTGCCGTAACCGAACCCATGAGAAAACAAAACCCGGCTTGCGCTTTCGCGCCAAGGCGGTTAAAACCTGCGCCCGATTTTGACAAGGAGAATTTCATGGCCGGAGAATACGTCTACACCCTCGAAAACCTGACCAAGCAGCATGGCGCAAAAACCATTCTCGAAGACGTCAACCTGTCCTTCTTTTTCGGTGCGCGCATCGGCGTCATCGGCGGAAACGGATCGGGTAAGTCCAGCCTGCTTCGCATCATGGCCGGCCTCGACACCGAATTTATCGGCCAGTGCATCATCGCCAAAAACACCAACATTGGCTACCTCGAACAGGAACCACAGCTTACATCCGGGAGTACCGTGCAAGAGGCCGTGATGGAGGGCGTCGCCGCTCAGCAGGCCAAGCTCGACCGCTACGATGAAATCTGGGAACTGCTCGGCGGCGATATTTCCGACGAGGAATCGGACAAGCTCAACAACGAAGTCGCCAGACTGCAGGATGAAATCGACGCCAACAATTTGTGGGAACTCGACCGTCACGTGGAGATGGCGATGGATGCCCTGCGCCTGCCGGAAGGCAACCAGAAGGTCGACGTCCTGTCCGGCGGCGAAAAGCGACGCGTGGCTCTCTGCCGCCTGCTGTTGCAAAACCCGGATGTGCTTCTTCTCGACGAGCCGACCAACCACCTCGATGCCGAATCCGTTGGCTGGCTGGAGGAACATCTCAAGCGCTTTGCCGGCACGCTGATCGTCGTCACTCATGACCGCTACTTCCTCTCCAACGTCACGGAATGGATCCTCGAACTCGACGCCGGTCGCACCTTCCCCTACAAGGGCAACTACGAAGCGTGGCTCGAACAAAAGCAGCGCATCGCCGAACAGACACAGAAACTCAATGCCTCCCGCAAAAAGCTGCTCAAGCAGGAACTCGAATGGGTGCGCATGAACGCGTCGAGCCGCCTCACCAAGAACAAGGCGCGCATCAAGCGCTACGAGGAGCTCGCTTCGCAGGAGTTCGACACAGCCGAAGACAACCTCGCCATCCAGATTCCCCACGGAAAACGCCTCGGCCAAAAAGTGGTTCAGGCCCGTGATGTTTCGAAAGCATTCGGCGACCGGCTACTCTTCGACGACGTAAACTTTGATCTGCCGCCCGGTGGCATCGTAGGCATCATCGGCGGCAACGGAGCCGGCAAGACCACCCTCTTCAAGATGATCACCGGACAGGAGGCCCCCACCTCCGGTGCCATCGAACTGGGCGAAAGTGTTGACATTTCTTATGTCGATCAGCTGCGGGACGACCTCGACGCAGACAAGACCATCTATGAAGAAATCTCCGGCGGAGAGGAAACCATCGAAGTCGGCGGCCGCGACATGAACAGCCGCGCCTACTGCGCGCGCTTCAATTTCAAGGGTTCCGAACAGCAGAAAAAAGTCGGCGTGCTCTCAGGCGGCGAACGCAACCGCGTCCATCTCGCCAAGCTGCTGCGACGCGGCGGAAACCTGCTGCTGCTTGACGAACCGACCAACGACCTCGACGTCGCAACCCTTCGTTCACTCGAAGAAGGCCTGATGGACTTTGGCGGCTGCGCCGTCGTGATCAGCCATGACCGCTGGTTCCTCGACCGCGTCGCCACCCACATCCTCGCCTTCGAGGGCGACGAAGTGATCTGGCACGAAGGCAACTATGAATCCTTCAAGGAATTCATGCGCCAGCAGAAGGGCGACAACTGGCAGCCGCACCGCATCCGCTACCGCCCCATCAAAAGCTGACCACTGGCGGTTTGATCCTGCCCAAAGGTTTGGATACAATGACTCGCAACCGGAGGGTGTCATGCTTTTGAGTCGAATCCAACTGATCATTCTATGCACCGCCGTCGTGACCGCCCAGGTGTCACACGCCGAGCTCAGCGACTATGACGAGTGGGAGGAAGACTACAATGTACAAGCCCTGCTCGGCGCAGTGCGGTTCGACAATCTCAAGTTCAACATTGAGGATAGCGCGACGCCGGAGGAAGCAAACTACTCCACCCTGCCGCAACTTGGCGGGGCATGGTACAGTGTTCCCATCGGTGAACGCTTCCAGTTTGGATTGGAGACATCACTTCTTCTCGGCTTTCGTGCAGTCAAACTCAACTACCTGTATGCGGGCGGTGGAGGCCTTTACGTCAACCTCTCCTCCTCCTTTTGGATGTTCGATCTGGCCGGCGGCGCGTATGCCAACCTATATCTCGATCCCGGCCAAAACGTGCGCCTCTATGCCGGTTGCGGGCCGTTGATGATGTATGCCAGCTACCGCACGGAAAAAGATTTCAGCGACGGATCCGACGATAAAACCGAAACGGATTCGGCCTTCGGCATCGGAATGTACGCACGGGCCGGTCTCGAGTTTCGGGTTTACGACAAAGGCATGGTGGGTGTTGGTGCCCGAGGAACCTGGTCGAATGTCGATTTCAGTGATGCCGGCGGCCACTCGGATCTCACGGGTATAGCCGGTTTCGTCACATTCACAGCCGGCTTCTAGGGTTCTTTTCTGTTCACACCCGGCGCATGAGTCATTATCTTATGCCGCCATGAAAAAGAATGAACAGATGCGGCACGCAAGCCGCAAACGCATTGAGATGGATTTCCGCTGGCCGGAGACCCCGTTCAACATTGTGCTGGTCGAGCCGTCGATCCCGCCCAACACCGGAAACATATCCCGCCTGTGCGCAGCCACCGGATCGGTCCTGCATCTCGTGGAACCGCTCGGATTCGACCTGTCGGAAAAACAGTTGCGCCGTGCCGGACTCGACTATTGGGAATCAGTCGAGTTGCATACGTGGCCGGACTTCGACTCCTTCCTCGAACAAAATCCCGATGGGCGGAAACTGTTTTTCAGCACCGGCGGAAACCAAAACTTTTTCGAGATCGAATACCAACCTGGAGACTACCTCATCTTCGGCAACGAGACCGTCGGACTGCCGGACGAGCTCCTCGATCGCCATCCTGAAAACGTTTGCAACATTCCCATCCGGCTTGATCATGTGCGATCGCTGAACCTCTCCAACTGCGCATCGATCGTTCTCTACGAAGCCCTCCGACAAATCAATGCATGAATTTTGAACGCACGTTTTTTTATGCGGTCACAGCTCTCGTCCATTTTAACAAGGAGTGAAATTGTATGGCGGGTATTGAAATGATTAACCAGAAGGTGCGTGAACAAAGCGCATTCGTCTCCACCCTGAAATCGGAAATTGCAAAGGTCATTGTCGGTCAGGAATATCTCATCGACCGGCTAATCATCGGGATGCTGTCCAACGGGCACGTTTTGCTCGAAGGCGTACCCGGTCTGGCCAAGACGCTGACGATCAATACACTGGCCCAGGCGCTTGATACCTCGTTCCAGCGCATCCAGTTCACTCCCGACCTGCTCCCTGCCGACCTGATCGGAACCCTGATCTACAATCAGAAGGACGGGGCCTTCGTGATCAAGAAGGGTCCGGTGTTCGCCAATGTTATTTTGGCCGACGAAATCAACCGCGCGCCCGCCAAGGTACAAAGTGCCCTGCTGGAAGCCATGCAGGAAAAGCAGGTCACCATCGGCGATGAAACCTTCAAGCTCCCCAAGCCCTTCCTCGTAATGGCCACCGAAAACCCGATTGAACAGGAAGGCACCTATCCCCTCCCCGAAGCGCAGGTCGACCGTTTCATGCTCAAGCTCAAGGTCGGCTATCCCACGCTGGAAGAGGAGCGCCGCATCCTCGACCGCATGGCGCACTCCATCACCGAGATTCCGGTCAACGCCGTGTTGCATCCCGATGAAATCATCAAGGCGCGCGAAATCGTTGATGAAATCTACATCGACGAAAAAATCAAGGATTACATCCTATCCATCGTCTTTGCCACCCGCGAGCCGGCGAAGTACAACCTCGACATTGCCGACTACCTGCAATACGGCGCTTCGCCGCGGGCGACGATCTTCCTCACCATGGGCGCCCGCGCCCACGCCTTCATGCAGGGCCGCGGCTACGTCACCCCGCAGGACGTCAAATCCATCGCGCCCGATGTGCTCCGCCACCGTGTCATCGTTTCCTACGAAGCCGAGGCCGAGGAGCTGACCAGCGAGGACTTGATCGAAAAAATCCTGGGCGAAATTCCGGTTCCGTAGGTATTGCCGATTTAATACCTTTGTTGTGCAGATAGGCTATGGATCAGAACGAACTAAAAAACGGACCAAACAATTCGCATTGCGGATTCTTCGATTAACAGCGGCACTGCCAAAAACCGCACAGAGCAAGAAATGAGCAAACCAATCGGCAATCATCAATCGGCAATCGGCAATTCTTCAGAAGTTTCGCATCGCGAACTCCTGAAGAAGGTTCGCCGGATTCAGATCACCACCAAGCACGCCGTCAACGACGTGTTTGCGGGGCAGTACCATTCCACCTTCAAGGGCCGCGGGATGGAATTCGACGAGGTCCGCGAATATGTCCCCGGCGACGATATCCGATCCATCGACTGGAACGTGACCGCCCGCACGGGCGCTCCGCACATCAAGAAGTTTGTCGAAGAGCGAGAAATGACCGTCATGCTGGTGGTCGATGTCAGCGCCTCGAACCTCTTCGGAAGCGGCGCGCAGATGAAGCGTGATCTCGCCGCGGAAGTGGCCGCAGTCCTCGCCTTTTCAGCCATTCGCAACAACGACCGCATCGGCCTGATTCTCTTTGCCGAAGAAGTGGAAAAATACATCCCCCCGAAAAAAGGGACGCGCCACGTGCTTCGCCTCGTCCGGGAAATGCTCTCGCATAAACCGCGAGGCAAGGGAACCAATGTCGTTCCGGCTCTCGACTATCTCAACCATATCAGTACCCGCAAGAACGTCACCTTTCTCATCAGCGATTTCATGTTCAACGACGACTATGAACGACTACTCAAGGTGACCGCTCGGAGGCACGATTTCATCAGCGTCGTCGTCGGCGACAAGCGCGAGGTGGCCTGGCCGGATGTCGGATTGGTCCAATGGCACGATGCCGAAACCGGGGAACAGGTACTCGTCGATACCTCCAGCCGGAGGGTGCGCGAACAACTCGCCCTCGAACAAACACGGCGCGCCCACACCATCGACGATATGCACCGCAAGGCCGGTATCGACACCATCCGCCTGTTTGCCGGCGAACCCTACGAAAAGGAATTCATCAAGTTCTTCCGCCAACGCGCCCAACGGAGATAACCCGCCACAGATGAATACAGATAAACACAGATGCAAAATTTTAAAACCGGCGTTCTTCCGTGGCCATTCCCTTCTCCTGATCGGAATGGTGTGGCTCGTTCCATTCCTATTGCTGGGGTGTAAGAAGGAGCCGGCAAAAGTTTATCCACAGGATCGATTGACGGTGGAGTATACCGTCGATCACGAGACGATACATGTAGGCGATCCGGTCGAACTGGTCGTGACGGCCTACTACCCCACAAACGGGACGATCAAACTTCCGGAGATCGGGCGGAAAAAGGAGATCGTCGTGCTGAGCCGCGACTGGGAAAACATTCCGCGCGAAGATGGTCTGCTTCAGTCCGAAACCCGGTATTCACTCACCTCCTTTCGCCTCGGTGATCAGACCGTCTGCACCAACGCCATCACCTGCGAGTTGGAAGGGAAAACCGTTGCCACCAACTTTCCCCCGGTGGTGCTCCATGTTCAATCTGCCTTGACGGGCGAAGCTTCGTCCAAAATTGCAGACATCAAGCCGACACGAAAACTTCCCGGACGGATTCCGCGCTGGACCTGGGTTGTCCTTGGCGCAACGACGGTAGCGTTTCTCGTGGGGTTGATCACATCCAAGCTGTGGAAGAACCGGGAAAAGCTGATTCCGCAAGCGCCTCCGATTCCTCCCCATGTCATTGCCTTGGGTGCATTGCAGGCGCTTAAGAACAAAGGACTGCTCGAACAGGACGAGTGCAAACCGTTCTACACGGAACTCTCGCTGATCCTGCGATCCTATCTTGAAGGGCGCTTCCACCTGAACGCCCCCGACGAAACCACCGAGGAGATCGTTGAGGAAATGAGCCGGTCGCCCGAACTCAGTGGTTCCCAGCGAAATATCCTCCAGGAGTTCATGCGACAGGCCGACATGGTCAAGTTCGCCAAGGGCCATCCTGACCGAACCACCATGGAATCCGCGTTCGACACCACGAAAAAATTTGTAGAGGAAACAAAAATCGACGACGAAACCCTTCCGAAAACCGAAAACCAGAATTCAGAAATCAAACATTCATAATGAGACTTGCCCATCCATATTATCTGCTCTTGCTGCTGCTGGTTCCGGCATTGGTCTGGTTGCGACATTATCTGGCACGTCGGCAATCGGTGCAGTTCAGTAGCATAAAGCCTTTGCAGGAATTGCCGCAGACTTGGCGGACACGGCTCCATCCCCTCATCCCGGCGCTTTTCGCACTGGGCGTGTCCTGTCT
>JBNKSB010000069.1:0-4579 GCA_050297095.1 Pontiella sp.
CAAACTCACGCTCGTAGGTACCGTCGAAGCGCGAGACATCAGTGCTGGTGCCGCCCAGGTCGAAGCCGATCGACCGATCGAAGCCCGCGCGCTGGGCGACGCGGGAATAGCCGATCACGCCGCCGCCGGGTCCGGAGAGAATGCTGTCCTTGCCAACAAAATAGTCGGCATCCACCAGCCCGCCAGCGGAGGTCATCATCTTCAGTCGGCTGTCCGGCAGGGCGCGGCGCAGGTTGCGGACATAGTCGCGCAGGATCGGGTTGAGGTAGGCATCCATCACCGTAGTATCGCCACGCGAGACAATCTTGATGAGCGGCGACAGCTTGCTCGACGTGCTGATTTCCTCGAAGCCTGCCGCGCGAGCGATGCGTTCAATTTTCTCCTCGTTGGCCGGGTTGGCGAAGGAGTGCAGCAGGCAGATGGCTACCGATTCGATTCCTGCTTCTTTCGCCTTACATAGCTGTTCCCGTAACGGTTCCGCATCGGGCTCTTTTTGGAGCGTGCCGTCAGCAGTAACGCGTTCATCCACTTCAATGACGCGTTCGAACAGCGGCGAGGGTTTTTGAATGGCCAGGTCAAACAGGCGCGGTCGATCCTGGTTACCGATCAGCAGGACATCGCCGAAGCCTTTCGTCGTGACGAACGCCGTGCGGGCGCCGCGTCGTTCCAGCAGGGCGTTGGTGCCGCGCGTCGTGCCGAGCCGAACGCTGCACATTGGAATCGGCTGATCGATCCGCAGCCCGAGGATTTGACGGATGGCCAGCAATGGCGATTCCTCGCCGGAGGTCAGTTCGTAGGCAACGTCTACGGGCTGACCGGGCGGCAGCGGAGGATCAAAGGCCAGGATTCCGGATTCCGTTTTAAACTCCGTGACCGTGGCGGAATGGATGGCCGCGCCGGAATCATCGAGCAGATGGAGTGTATAGCCGATCCAGAAGCCAGCGTCGTCGGTCTCGCGGTCTGCATCCTGCAGGCCGGCACCTGCGGCAACTACGATTCCCCTTCCCTTCGTTGCACCAGAGCTGAGCACCTTGCAGGTCACCAGCTCGTTCGACAGCGAACGAGCGATGCAGTCGGTAAACGTTCCGCCCACATCGATCCAGAATTCCCATAGAGTTTCATACATCGGACACTTCCTGAAAAAATTCGTCCACAGATTACACCGATGGACACAGATTTCAAAATAAGAGGGATGATTAAACCACGAATCCGTCTTCATGAAACTATCGGGACGACATGGCCGCCTCGTCAATAATTCCGCCTTCGCATATTGCGGGACAAGATGCCGCACAAGTGGAATCAGATTTAAAGAAACGAGTCGTGTTGAGCTCGGAGAGCGAAAAGGCTCATAAAAACATGAACATACGACCTTTCAAATATCCGCCACATGCTCTATTTTTAAACTTTATCCAAGTGGTTGAGGTGCATTATGAAGATCCGCACGACCCATATTCTTGCGGCAGTCTTGGTAACGGTGGTTATTGTTCGTCAGTACCGCAATGCGCAGTCAAGCGCCGAACCGGAAGAGAAGCACATCGTAGTCCCCACCCTGCCTGTGGTCAAAACACCCCCTCCCCCGAAACACACCGCAATAAAAAAACCAGCGCGACCGGTCGTGGAACCCGTGTCAATGGCGACTCCGCAAACGCGTAAAACGCCAAAGGAGGAGTTACATGAAACCCAGATGGATTATTGGAAACGAGTCGAAGAGCGCTTCAACCAACAGTGGGACCAACTCGACCTTGAACAGGATCCTGTCAAACGCGCCAAATTAATTCAGGACATGGCCAAGTACATCCGATTCGACACGCTGACAGCGCTCGAGTGGGCCATGAGCCTGGAAGATCCGGCTGAGCGAGAAATGGCGCTGGAGGCCATTAACCAATACGCTCTGTCAGGCATTGGGGCCCAGATAGAAACCGATCAAACGGGACTCCCGAAAATCAAGCAGACCACGATCATGAGTGCCCTCGGCTCCTCGGGCATGGTTGAACCCGGCGATTATATTGTGGGCATGGAGGATGAAAACGGACAGCTTATCGCTTTCGAGGGCATGACCATGACGGAAGTCGTGAGCTATCTTCGCGGAAAATCGGGAAGCGAAGTGAGGCTCTTCATGGAACGGGTTTCTGATGAAACCGGCAAGATCTATGACTTCGAGGTACCTGTCCAACGATCCATGCTGGTGGTGCAGCCGCCCTCACCTATGCGGCAATAGCCTTCCGGAAAACACGCTACACCACCTGCAACTCAGACAGCCCCAACCACATCCGGGCTTCCTCCAGGGTTTCAAAAATGCGCATATCGAATGATACGTTCTTTTTGGTTGCGGCCACCCAAAGCTCGATAACCGATTCGGTCAGTCCACTATCCACGACGATTGCGGTTTTGGTTCGAGTGGCATCGCGCGGGCAGCGGCAATGGAATTCACGCATCATGGTTTCCAACTCACCCAATCTGATATCCGCACGGTGATGACCAATAAGCCAAATATCGTTCGTGTCGGGATATTCCTTGATCGACGTGACGTGGTGGATGATGGCCTGAACCCCGCGAAAATCAAAATCCTCTTCGAAATTCACCTGCAGGTAGCCTTCGTGTTTTTGGATTTTGTACATCCCCACCTCCACCATTCTTCTTTCAGGTAGTTCGCTCACCAGCTGCCGGCCATCGAGATTCCCCGATTTAGGATGACCAAAGTCTCGCTTGACTACATTTCACACAACACATTTTGTATCGTAATATTTATGATGCGCGATTCATTCTTACACAAACCAACAAACTTATTATCAAGAGAATAAAATTCGGACTCGTCGCGAACAAAATGCGCAGAATCCCTTAAATGCTACTGACGCCCGACACTGGCTCTGTTAGCGTCCATTCCATGCTAGCGGATACCAAACATAACTTATTCACCTGCCAACCCGGTTTCGAGGAACTGCTGAAGAACGAAATTATCGGCACTGGCTTCGGGGTTTCTGAAAATGGCCGGGGCTGGGCCTGCGCTCAAGGCGATTGCGGCGAGGAGTTCTGTTTCGCCCACCTCAGGCTGATGAATGCAACTGAAATTGAATCCCCATCGATCAATGCCCTGTCCGCGCAGCTTATCGATCATTTCATGCAGCAGGTAGATGGTGTGATCCTTCCGCAGGGTTGGCCGTTGATCTTCCGCTTTGCAGACGGTATTACCGGTCTGGGCCAGCGCGTCAAGACCGTCGAAAAGGAGTTTCGCTCACGGCTGAAAAAACGCATGGCCGGGCTGGAACGAAAGGCAGGGAGCGACCTTCCACGCGGCGGAGGTGAATCCCTTGGACTCTTCGTCTTTTTTACCTCATTTAACCGGCTTTATGTATCCACCAAGGCGTGGTCCGGGGGGCAACGCCGCATGGCCGACGATCCGGCCGCTCCGTCACGCTCCTATCTCAAAACCGAAGAAGCCTTTGCCGCACTGGGACGCGAACCGGAACAAGGCGAAACAGCGATTGATCTAGGCGCGGCCCCCGGGGGTTGGAGTTACAGCGTCGCAAAGCGCGGTGCACAGGTTTTGGCCATCGACAACGGGCCAATGAAAGGAGGGGCAAAGGACCATCCGCTGATCGAACACCGGCGCGCGGATGCCTTCAAGATCATGCCTTCCGCCGGCGAGTCCTACGACTGGCTCCTTTGCGATCTTGTCGAGGAACCCCATCATGTCATGCGACTGATCGAACAGTGGCTAAAGAACCGGCATTGCCAAAACTTTGTGGTCAACCTGAAGTTTGGACGCGCCAACGCGCTACGCCTGCTCGACGAAGTGCTGGATCCGCAGGGCCGCCTTCTCCCCTACTGTTCCGAGCTGCGCGTACGCCACCTTTTCCACGACCGTGACGAATTCACGCTGATGGGTCGTTTATCCTGACCTAGGGTTGGTCCGTGAATTCCGCAACAATGCGGTCGACGGCCGCCAACAGCTGCCTGCGCGGATGGCCGCAGTTGATTCGGAACCAGCCCTCGCCCGCCGGCCCGAAAAACATTCCGCCGGAAAGCGCAACATTGGCATCGTGAACCAGACGCTTGCATACCTGTTGCCAAGAGCCGTATTTCCGGAAGTCGCACCAAACCAGAAAGGTCGCCTCCGGCACCATGACCGAAGCCTTTTCCAGCTGCCGAAGCTTGTCGCAGACCTGCAGCGTGCTTTCGCGCAGATAGGCGACGAGCTGTCGCTTGTAATTCCCCCCCGCCGGCGAAAGCGCCGTGGACAACGCCACCTTGCCGAGCAGATTGACATCGCCGGCGTGGGCACGTTCCTGCGCGGCGCGGAAACGCGTGCGCAGGGCCGCATTGGGAATGATGGTAAACGACGATTGGAGCCCGCTACAGTTGAAGGTTTTTCCGATGGAATGGGCCACGATGCAATGGTCTTGCGCGGCCTCGACGTTGAGCATGGAGTGGTGGCGGTTCGGCGGGTAGACAATGTCGCTGTGAATCTCATCGCTGAATATGGCCACATGGTTCGCCACGCATATTTCGGACAGCCGTTCCAGTTCCTCTTTCAACCAAACCCGACCACCGGGGTTCTGCGGGTTGCAGAGCAGCAGCA
>JBNKSB010000070.1:0-6570 GCA_050297095.1 Pontiella sp.
GCAGAAAAACTATGAAAGCACGGTACTCAACCGCGAACAGACCGAAGCCTATGTGAAGGCCGGCCGCCTGGCCGACTTCGAAGCGGCCCAGGCACGGCAGCGAGAGCTGAATGCGGCCGACGGCCTGACAACGGCGAAAGCTGGATACGCGCGGGCATTGGATAATTTCCGCTATACCTTGGGGGTGCCGATTGACGTGAACATCGAGCCTGATCCGAGTGAGCTGGACGCGCTTTCCGAACGGGGATTGGTCGGAATGGATATCACGTTGAGCAATGCGGTGGTCTATGCCGTTTCCAACCGGCTGGATCTGATCACTCGCCGGGAAAAGGTGGAGGACCGCGAACGCAAACTGAAAATTCAGCGCCGCAATTTCCTACCCAACCTCGATGTGAGCTACGATGTGTCGTATGATCTTGAGGAGTCGTCCAGCGAAGGTCTTGGGCAGAATACTACGGCCGCATTGAATCTCCCTTTCGACTGGACCGAAAAACGAAACGCCTTTCGCCTGGCCCAGATCAACCTCGAGCGTGAGCACCGAGGTCTGGAAGATGATGAATGGAATGTGCGAATGGATGTACGGGACTTGTGGCGCACCCTTGAGCGCAACCGCTCCGTCTATAAGAACCGCTTACTAAGTGTGGAACTGGCCAAACGGCGGGTTGAGAATACATCGCTGTTGCTCAAGCAGGGCAAGGCGCAGACGCGCGACCTGCTCGATGCTCAGGACGATCTCCTCAATGCGCAGAATGCAGCGACGTTGTCGCTGGTAGACTACACGATTAATCGGTTGCGCTTCTGGAATGCGATCGAACGGTTTAAAATCGACCCTAAAGGAATGTGGTATGAACTCACTGATGGAACAGCTGAAGGCACTATGGGAACGCATTAAGGTCTGGTGGGCTTCCCCCGAAGCAGCGCCCCTGAAGGAAAACTGGGGCTGGAACGAGCTGTCGGTGTTGCTGAAGACCCGCCAGTGGCGTCAGGTTCCAAAGTGCATATGGAAGCGCTCCCGAACCCGGTATGCAGCCTTGGGCATGGTGTTGCTCATCATAGTGGTGGCTGTGTTCGGACCCAGTAGCGGCAACGAGGTGAGCGAAGATGCGTATCGCACCCGTGTGCAGCAAGGGGATTTGGTGATCAGTATTCTCCAGTCCGGCGAGTTGGAAGCCAAGAGCAGTCAAGATATCGTCAATGAGGCCAGCCGGGATGCCAAGATTGTGGAAATTGTGGACGACGGGGCTTTTGTGACCAACGGACAGTTGCTCGTCGAGTTGGAATCCTCCGATCTGGAAGACCGTTATCTCCAGCAGAAATCATCGGTGGCAAGTGCCGAAGCCGACCTGTTGCATACACAGGAAGCATTGGAGATCGCACGGTTGAAGCACGCCACCGATTTGGAGAGTGCAAAGCTGAAAGTGGAATTGGCGCAGTTGGCGCTGAAAAAATACAAGGAGGCCGAGTATCCCCAGATGGTTTTGAAGGCGCAGTCGGACATCACGCTGGCCGAACAGACCTTGAAAACGGCCCGCGGTGAACAGGAAGGCACGCAGGAACTTTTCAACAAGGACTTTGCGAGTCGTCTGGAGCTTGAGTCGGCTCAGCTGAAGGTCGACCGTCAGGAAATCGAGGTGCGAAACAAGACCAAGGATCTGGAAATCCTGCAGGAATATACCTATTTGAAAACGCTCAAGGAGCTAGAGAATTCCGTCAAGACGGCCCTGTCCGAACTGGAGCGGCTCGAAAAAAGCTTCACAGCTGAAGTCACCCGCAGCGAAGCGAACATCGAGGCCAAGAAGACCTCGCTGGAAATCCAGAAAAATCAGTTGGCCAACCGGGAAAACGAGCTGGTCAACACCAAGGTGTATGCCGATTTCTCCGGACAGGTTTTTTATCCAACCGAACGTTACGGCCGCCAACCGCAAATCGAAAAAGGGGCAACGGTCAACTATCGGCAGCAAATCCTGTCCTATCCCGACCTGAGCGCTTGGAACCTTAAGGTGGGGATCCCGGAAGCCATGATCGACAAGGTAGCCGTGGGGCAGGAGGCCGTTGCGACGGTGGACGCCCTTCCGGGATTGGTCCTTCAGGGGCGGGTCTCCAGGGTCAGCGCCGTTCCGGACAACCAGGGGTGGTTCAGTACGGGCGTGAAGACCTATACCGTCATGATCGAGGTAACCCGCGAGACGAAGTCCAAACTCAAGCCGGGCATGACGGCAAAGGTGGAGATTGTCACGGATCGATTGTACGATGTGACCTATGTGCCCATCCAGTCCGTGGTGTCCCATGGCGACCAGCACTATGTGTACGTCATTAAGCGCAACCATAAAAAACTGCGGGAAGTGGAGATCGGCAAATACAACAACCAGTATATGGAAATCAAGGATGGGTTGGAGGAAGGGGAGGAAGTCCTACTCTACGCCGAGGTTGAAGCGGACACGGACGTCAAGTTGAACAAGACTCCTCTTGAACGGGAGAGCGAGAACGACAAGGAAGATAAAAAGGATGGGGAATGAGCGTTCCGATTGTCGAACTGAATAAGGTCGTCAAGGAATACGTGAATGGCTCCCTTCGGGTTACGGCGTTGCGCGGCATAGATCTTTGCATCAATGAAGGCGAGTATGCCGTGATCATGGGGGCCTCCGGCTCGGGCAAGTCTACCATGCTCAACCTGTTGGGTTGCCTTGACCATATCAGTGCCGGGGATTACCGGTTGGGCGGGAAGAGTGTGGCGAACCTGACGGATGACCGGCTTTCGGAAATTCGTTCCAAGCATATTGGTTTCATTTTCCAGTCCTACAACCTGATCCAGCAGCTCAATGTGCTCGAAAACATTGAGGTGCCGCTCTTCTACCAGGGGGTTCACGAAGCTGATGCCCGTCATCGGGCCACGGAACTGGCGGTGAAAATGGGACTGGCCGACCGCTTGAAACACAAACCCATGGAACTTTCCGGCGGTCAGCAGCAACGCGTCGCGATTGCCCGCTCGCTGGTCTGCGACCCGATCCTCATGCTGGCCGACGAGCCGACCGGCAACCTCGACTCGAAGACGGGCGAAGAGATTCTGCAGGTGATCGATGAGCTTCATGCAGGGGGTAAAACAATTGTCATGGTCACCCATGACGATGCCATAGCCCATCGCGCGCAACGCATTATTCGCGTCAGCGACGGTCAGATTGTTGCAAACGAATGGAACGGCGGGGACCGTCTATGAATTCCATGCGCTTAGAACGAATGGTTCGTCTGGCGATCAAGAACCTCGGTCAGTACAAGTTGCGTGCAGGTTTGACCATGCTGGGCATCATCTTTGGCGTCTGCTCCGTGGTGGCCATGCTGAGTGTCGGCGAGGGGGCTAATCAGGAGATTCAGGAGAAGATTCAGCGCATGGGCAGTCGCAATATCCTGATCGAAAGCGTTAAGCCACCCCAGAATGAAAACGAAACCGAAACCACGCTCAATCGCATCGCCACGTACGGATTGACCTACCGGGATGCCGAACAGTGCGTCACCCATGTGCCGAATCTGGCATCGATTACCCAGATGAAGGTGCTTCGTTTTAATGTGCAGTTCGAATCGCGCATGCTGCAAACCGATGTTATTTCCACCACACCGGGGTTCTTTCATGTACAACGCTACAAGCTGTTGCGCGGACGCTTCTTAAGCAGCTCGGACGGCGAGTTTGGGTTGCCGGTCTGTGTAATCGGTTCCCGCTTGGCCCGGATCCTTTTTGCTGGGGTCGACCCGCTCAACCAGACCATAGCCATTGGCGGAGATGCCTACACGGTGGTTGGCATTATCGGTGATATCGCACAGACGGAACTTCCCATGCAAAACGAGTTGTGGCTGGAAGGCGAAAACCAGAATGTCTACATCCCCTTGCGGACCTACCGGCAGAAACGCGGCGACCTGTTTATTGAGCAGGTTGAAGGCAGCATGCGGGCAGAGCAGATAGAACTGCACCAGATCATTCTCGGCGTCGACAAGCAGGAAAATGTGGTGCAGGCGGTTGATGCCTTGCGCCGGATGCTCAAAAAGAACCATACAAAAGAAGATTACAGCATCGTCGTGCCGTTGGAACTTATTCGCCAGGCCCGCGAAACCCGGAAACTCTTCAACATCGTGCTGGGCTCCATAGCCGCCATCTCCCTGATTGTCGGTGGTATTGGTATCATGAACATCATGCTGGCCACGGTGAGTGAACGCACCCGTGAAATCGGTATCCGCCGGGCTCTGGGGGCGCGTCGGCGCGATATTGTGCTTCAGTTCCTCATGGAGACGCTTATCCTCTCGATTTCCGGCGGTGTTATCGGCTTGGTGTTCGGGGCCATTATTCCGCTCATGATTACCTCATTGACCAATGTAAAAACCGTACTGACTTTTCCCTCTTTTGCCGTGGCTTTTACGGTTTCCGTTACGGTTTCGGTCATATTCGGCATCTACCCCGCACGCCGCGCCGCACTGATGGACCCGATCGATGCCCTGCGGCACGAATAGGGTTGTTTGTCGGCCCGATTTGGATAGTCTGTATGTTATGGCAACATTGGCGGACATGGGGGAACACAACGTAATTAGACGGCTGGCGGCCATGTTGGGAAGCCATCCCGATCTAGTGGTTGGTGCCGGGGATGATTGTGCGGTTGTGTGCCTGCCGGACAGCGGTTTTGACCAGGTTTTTACAACGGATCCCGTGATCGAGCGGGTGCACTTCCTCCCCTCCGACAATCCCGAACGAATCGGCAACAAGGCTGCCGGACGCGTGTTAAGCGATATCGCGGCCATGGGGGGCAATCCCCAGTGGTTGCTGGTCAATGTGGTTGCTCCGCCGACACTTGATTTCTGTGTTCTGGAGGGGATCTATACCGGAATGACCGCCTTATGCCGGCGTTTCGGCGCCACGATTATCGGAGGCGATCTGGCGCAGGGGGAGTGCCTTGAAATCCATGTTTTCGGCACCGGCGTATTACCTTCGGGGAGTGCGCTTTTGCGTTCGGGGGCCCGGGTCGGCGATGCCATTTACGTGACGGGGACTCTAGGGGGAAGCATCCACGGGAAACACCTCGATTTTGTTCCCCGCGTCGAGGAAGGAATTTGGCTGCGGGAGTCCGGTGCGGTTGGTGCCATGATGGATATCAGCGATGGCCTGGCCACCGACCTGCGCCACATTCTCGAGAGCAGCAATGTGGGAGCGGAACTCGAAGCAGGCCAGCTTCCAGTAAGGGACTCCTTGGACGGCGCACTGTACGATGGCGAAGATTTTGAGCTTTTGTTTACCGTTCTTGAGGAACGGGAAGCGGACTTGCTTGAACTCTGGAACGCTCGATTCGATCATCCCCCTGTCCGCATCGGGCGTGTTACGGGCGAGGTGGGCGTCTTGAAAATACATTTGACCGATGGCGGTTCCCGGTTGGTGGAGGGCAAGGCCTACGAACATTTTACGGCTAGGCGGAATCAGGGTCGATAAGTCGCTTTTAGTCGGCTGTATACTTGTTTTTCAATACGCTCCATGAATAATAAGCCGTTCATTTTGCAAACCTTAAAGAGCAAGCACTGACTGGAGACAAGATGGCCGACAATAGATCGTTTGAATCTACACTTCACGATATCGTTTACAGTATCGACACCGGAACAGGCCTTAAGATCATTAGGACATGTCTGTACTTCCTGATCCTTCTCGTGGTCGTCATGATCTACACCGCGACCCAGTTTCGTGGACTGAAGACCGAGGAGTCCATGGATTACGCGCAGCTCGGCCGCAACCTGACGATACAGAATGGTCTGGTAACCAAGTATGTCCGGCCGTTGTCGATGTGGAAAATGTCTACACACAACCCGGAAGGGAATCCCCAGATCGGCCTGCATCCCGACCTTTTCCACCCACCGGCCTATCCCGCCGTGCTCGCGTCCGGATTCAAGCTTTTCAACGCGATTGGCCTCGATGTTTTCGCGACGGAGAAGGAGGGCCTTGGAGTATCGATGAAGGCCGAACAATGGATTATCCTGACGGCAAACCATATGTTTTCGATTCTTACGGGGTGGTTGATATTTCTATTGGGTAAACGCATGTTTTCGCGGGAAATCGGTTTCATCGGCATGACCATCTACTATCTAAGCGATCTCGTATGGCGGGATTCGGTGTCGGGTCTGAACATTTCCATGGCCGTCTTCTGCGTGATGGCTTCATTTTACCTGATGGTGGTTGCGATGCTCAACAAACGCGATGCCGACTCGAAGGTATTGTGGATTGTGCCCTATCTGTTTTCCATTGTTTTCGCGGCCATTGCCTTCTTGACCCGCTACATTGCGATTGCCGCAGTTCCGGGTCTTTGCCTGTTTGCCTGGCTGATGAGTGGACGGTTTCGTGGAGGCACGCGATTTGTTTTGGTATTCGTTTTCCTGTATGCCCTGATGGTATCACCGTGGCTGGTCCGAAACTATCGGGTATGCGGCAATCCCGTTGGCATGGTTGGCTATTCCGCCTTGGTTGACACCCCGAAACACGAAGATCAATCGCTGCTTCGGGAACTGAACCCCGAAGTTAAATTTGCGGGAAGTTTTGATGCGCTGAAAAAG
>JBNKSB010000071.1:0-8306 GCA_050297095.1 Pontiella sp.
CCACCGTGTCGTGGTCGGTCAAAGCCATGGCCGAAAGTCCACGCTTCTCCGCCATGGCGATCAACTCGGCCGGCGTATTGGTTCCATCCGAAAAAACGGAATGCACATGTAGATCAATCACAAATTACTCCAACAAAACAATACGACCACTATACGCAAGCCTTCAGCAATGGCCAAACATGTATTGTCCCATTCTACTTCGGAAAGGACTTGTAATACCGAAAGCGGGAATTATCTTAAGCCGTTCATTTTACGAACCCAACGTTAACTAAACTGGAGAAATGAAGATGAATCTTAACCTTGTTGCTAATACCATTCGCGGATTGGCTATGGACGGCGTACAAGCCGCCAACTCGGGTCACCCCGGCATGCCGATGGGCATGGCCGATGTTGCCGCAGTGCTCTGGACCCAATACCTCAAGCACAACCCCGAAAACCCGCAATGGCCTGACCGCGACCGCTTTGTACTGTCGGCCGGCCACGGCTCCATGCTCATCTACAGCCTGCTGCATCTCGCCGGCTACGACCTGCCGCTGGATGAACTCAAGCAGTTCCGCCAATGGGGTTCCAAAACCGCCGGTCATCCGGAATTCGGCCACACCGACGGCGTCGAAACCACCACGGGGCCGCTTGGTCAGGGATGCTCCAACGCCGTCGGCATGACCATCGCCGAACGAATGCTGGCGACCCGCTACAACAGTGATGCCCACAAAATTGTCGACCATTACACCTACGTCATTGCCTCCGAAGGTGAATTTGAGGAAGGCGTTTCACACGAAGTCTTCTCGCTGGCCGGCAACCACGGCCTCGGGAAACTGATCATCTTTTATGACCAGAACTTTATTTCCATTGAAGGCGATACGCACATCACCTACACCGACGATGTCCACAAGCGCATGGAAGCCTACAACTGGCACGTGCAGGAAATCGACGGCCACAACCATGCCGAAATCGGCTCCGCCATCGAAGCCGCCCAGGCGGAAACGGACAAGCCCTCCATCATCATCTGCAACACCAAAATTGGCTTTGGCTCGCCGAACAAGGAAGGCGGCCATGAAGTCCATGGCGCGCCGCTTGGTGAAGAGGAAGTGGTACTGACCAAAAAGAACCTCGGCATGCCGGAAGAAAGCTTCTATGTTCCGCAGGAAGTGCGCGACATCTTCGCCGCCCGTATTGAAGAAATGAAGCAGGTTGAAGCCCTTTGGAACGCCGAATTCTCCAAGTTTGCCCAAACCAACCCCGACAAGGCGCTGGAATGGGACAAGGCCCAGAAGGGTGAATTGCCCAATCTTGAAGGCAAACTCGATCTCTTTGAAGCGGATTCCTCTATGGCAACCCGCTCCTCCTCCGGAAAAGTAATCAATGCCTTGGCCAAGGAAATACCCTACCTCGTCGGTGGTTCGGCCGACCTTGCGCCGTCCAACAACACCTACATGGCCGGATTGGGCGACATCGGCAAAAATGCTTTTGAAGGGCGTAACTTCCACTTTGGCGTGCGCGAACTGGGTATGGCCGGCATCATGAACGGCATCCAGCTTCACGGCGGATTCCGTGTATTCGGAGGCACCTTCCTGGTCTTCGCCGACTACACCCGTCCGGCCGCCCGACTTGCGGCCCTTATGGGTGTGCCGGTCATCTACGTCTTCACACACGACAGCTTCTGCGTTGGCGAAGACGGCCCGACCCACCAGCCGATCGAAACCATCAATAGCCTTCGCATGATCCCCAACATGACGGTCATCCGCCCGTCCGAAGCCACCGAAGTGGCTGCGGCGTGGGTCGCTGCACTGGAAAACAAGTCTGGTCCGACGGTGCTCTGCCTGACACGCCAGAACCTGCCCACCATCGATCGCTCGGTCTATCCTTCCGCCAACAACCTCAAGAAAGGGGCCTACACCCTTTGGCAGAGTGGCGAAGGCACCCCGGAACTGCTCATGCTGGCCACCGGCTCCGAGGTTGAAATGACATTGGCCGCCGCCCAGAAGCTGGGCGAGGAAGGCAAGAACGTACGCGTCGTCAGCATGCCCTCGTGGGAACTGTTTGAAAAACAGGATGAAGCGTATAAGGAATCGATTCTCCCTGATGCCTGCAACAAGCGCATCTCCGTGGAAGCCGGTACGAGCTTTGGATGGGATCGGTATGTCGGCCGTTGCGGCGTCAAGGTCAGCAAGGATGACTTCGGCGCTTCCGGTCCGTTCAAAGTGCTGCAGGAAAAGTTCGGATTCACAGCCGACAATATCTACGAACAATCAAAAAAGCTGCTGGGCTAAACCCCAACGGCTATTGCCTGCGAAAAGCGCCTCGGTTTCGGGGCGTTTTTTTTTGTGCCCACTCGAGCGTGATGTGTTGCCATCCCTAAGGCGTAGTGACAGGTGTTTTTTATTTAGGTAGCGGTTGCAAGGACGCAGGACGGTTGTTTTCTTCACTCATCCTTTTGTTTTCCTGTTCCTTCCGAACGCGTGAAGACTTGAAACAGATGCGAGCAATCCAATCCATGAATTCCTCTTCGCCACTGAGCATTTCGATTTCCACGCGCATGTAGATGACCGGAATGTCCCTCCGATCCACAAACGGGAACCGTACCGCATCCTTTTCCGTGGTAAGAACAGCTTGCGCTCCACGCTTTATACTCCAGTTGATGGTGTTGATGATTTCCTGCTGGGTAAAACGGTGATGGTCGGCAAACCGGCGCGTATAGATGATTTCCGCACCCAATTCGCGCAAGGCGGTTTCAAATGTTTCAGGAACGGCGATCGCGGACACTGCAGCAATTTTCATCCCCTTCAACATATTCAGATCATAGGTCTTTTCCCCAAACACATCCTTCAGGTATTTGGCAGCATGCCGACACTCGGAAATTTCCGCAACGGGATTGAAGCGGCGCAGCTGTTCCTTGAGTTCCTTGGCCCCGCCTTCATGGCATTTGGTGATAAAAATAAAGCCGGCCCGTTTGATGTTGCGCATCGGTTCACGTAAAAGGCCGCGAGGTAGCAAATGGCCTCCACCAAAAGGATTGGTACTATCAACCAACGCAATATCCAAACGATTGCCCAATTTCAAGTACTGGAAACCATCGTCCAGAATCAACGTGTCGCAACCCAGTTCCTTTATCGCATACTTGCCTGCCTTGACACGATCCTTGTCAACAACCACGGAGACTTCGGGCAGGTTGGATGCCAGCATATAGGGTTCATCGCCGGCGGTCCATGAGTCGAGTAAGAGCCGTTTGCCGTCCGATACCACGCGCGGAGGCGGATCGATTTTTCCGGTGGTGATGCGTTGCACTATTTTCTCGAAAAATGGTAGCTCCTTGCTTTTGTAGCCGCGGCTCAGAATGGCTACTTTGCGCCCCTGCTGCTGCAGGTTGCGGGCAAAAACCTCCACCACCGGGGTCTTTCCCGTGCCCCCCACGGTGAGATTGCCTACACTGATGACCTGGCAACCCAAGGTGCTGGGGCGGATTATGCGATGGCGATAGAGCATTAGACGCAACTGGACAACCAGCCCGAACAACAGGGAAAGCCCCTTCATGACGAACCGCAGTATGGACGGCCACTTCCCCTTACTGGATCCATCCAGCACGGAAAGAAGGTAGATTTCCAGTTGTTCTATTTTACGTTTATTGACCATACCTTGGAATCAACAGCGTTGAACGTAATCGTAGATAGATTAGTAGATTTCCTGAAATCATCAAGAAAGGACTGCAACACGAACAAGCTGCGCATCGGGCCGCATAAAGCCGGAACTTCAACGCGGAAGAATACTCCGAACCTACATTCCAAGAGCACTGCGCAACGCGTCGACCTTGTCGGTCTTTTCCCATGGAAAATGCGGCCGCCCGAAATGGCCATAGGCCGCCGAATCGCGGTAGCTCCATCCTGCCGGATGCAACAAGCCGAGATCGGCAATCAGCGCGCTGGGACGAAAATCAAATATATCGCCGGATTTGATGACCTCCTCAATCTGACAATCGTCCACCTTTCCGGTGCCATAGGTATCGATGTTGATGCTGAGCGGTTTTGCAACGCCGATGGCATAGGCCACCTGAATTTCGCACTTTTCCGCCAAGCCTGCTGCTACGATATTCTTTGCTGCATAGCGGGAATAATAAGCGGCAGAGCGATCCACCTTGGAGGGATCCTTGCCGGAAAAGGCGCCCCCACCGTGGCTGCCAACGCCCCCGTAGCTATCCACGATAATTTTGCGGCCCGTAAGCCCCGCATCACCATGTGGCCCGCCAATCACAAACTTTCCAGTCGGATTGATATAGTACTCCGTATCACGCTTTAACAGTCCTGTCGGGCCCAGCACATCCTGTATCACCTTGACGAGATCCTTGCGGATCTGTTCAAGCGGAACATCATCGGTTTGGTGTGAAATAACGACCGTTTCGATGGACTTGGGTTTCCCGCCAACATGCAGAACGGAAACCTGCGATTTAGAATCGGGTCGGAGGTAGGGAATGGTTCCAGCTTTGCGGATCGATTGCAATTCGTCGAGAAGACGATGGCTGTATGCAATCGGTGCGGGCATCATTTCCTCGGTGTCATTGCTCGCGTAGCCGAACATCATGCCTTGGTCTCCGGCACCTTGCTCGGCAAACAGTCCTTCGCCCTCGGTGACACCTTGGGAAATATCAGGCGACTGGCCGTGTAGACGATTGATATATTCGAATGTATCGCAACAAAACTCGAGTTCCTCCTGATCATAGCCGATTTCCCGTACAACCTGCCGGACTATGGCTTCAGGATTGAGGCGATCCCATCCCTCGCAAGTAATCTCGCCGGCATTGACCACAAGGTTCGTGGTTGCCAAGGTTTCGCAAGCCACGCGGCTTTTAGGATCCTGCTCAAGGCATGCGTCAAGAATAGCATCGGAAATCTGATCACACACCTTATCTGGATGCCCTTCGGATACCGACTCCGACGTGAAAACATGTTCTGCCCTAATTTTACTCATAAATGAACCTCTATTCGCATATGCGGATTAATGAATATGGATTAAAAAGGTATCGCATACCCCACGTTGGTACGATTACAAAAAACGACATTTTGCTCTTTCGCGAGTCCCAAGCAAGGGAAACGCGTTAGCATGGCCTCCTTTTGTGACTCCAACCCATCTAACAGCGGCAATATTATTGTCTTCAATGTGCAGATAAAGCCAATATCCAAGTTGTTCACGATTAACCAGACGATAACACCGAGACAGGAAATCCCGTCAATGCCACAAAAAAAGACAGTCCCTGTTCAGCAAATATACGATGCCCTGTTTGCCCGATGGAAAAAGCAAGACTGGTGGCCGGCAGAGACACGTCTGGAAATGATGCTGGGAGCAATCCTGACGCAGAATACGGCATGGGCCAACGTGGAAAAGGCCATCGCCAACCTGCGAAAGAACAATGCCCTGCAACTGAAGACACTGGAGCAGGCATCGCAGAAACAGATTGCGAAATGGATCAGGCCGGCGGGGTATTTCAACCAGAAGGCGGGCTACATCAAGGCGATGATCGACACCCTTGGGGATCACTACGGCGGATCACTCAATCGATTGTTTTCCCTCGATACCCTTTCCCTGCGCAATGAACTTTTGTCATGGAAAGGAATTGGGCCGGAGACCGCGGACTCGATTCTGCTCTATGCGGGGCAACGACCGATTTTTGTGGTCGATGCCTACACCAAACGATTTCTACTTCGCCATGGATGGTGCGGAGAAAAAGCGACCTACAACGAGATTTCCACGCTGTTTATCGCCAACCTGCCGGCTAAAGAGCAACTGTTCAATGAATACCATGCGCTGATTGTTCGACTGGGGAAAGAGCATTGCAAAACCAAGCCCCAGTGCAAGGGGTGCCCGCTGGAGCCGTTTCTGGGAAATTGAACGCGACGGCTCAAAACCTTAGAGTGATTCATGCCGGGTGTTTAATTATCCATTGAGCTTTTGCTTGAGCATCTGCATGACGGCACCGGGATTGGCCTTACCCTTGCTCGCCTTCATGACCTGTCCCATGAGGGCATTGATTGCGCCCTGCTTTCCGCCTTTGTATTCCTCGACGGCTTTCGGGTTCTTGGCTATGGCCTCGTCGGCCCAGCCTTCGAGCGCGGAGTCGTCGGAGACCTGGGACAAGCCTTTTTCTTCAACGATTTGTTTCGGTTCGCCGCCTTCCTTGAAGACTATTTCAAACACCTGCTTGCCGGCGCTGGTACTGATTGTCTTGGCATCGACCAGACTTATGATTTCTGCGAGTTTTTCGGGCGTGACCTTGGAATCCGCGATGGACACTTCTTCCTCGGAAAGGAGGCGCATCATTTCGCCCATGATAAAATTGGAAACGGCTTTGGCGTTATTGGTGTGCTGCATGACCGAATCAAACCAGTCTGAAACGTCCTTGTCGGCCGTCAGCACACCGGCATCATATGCGGGAAGCTCTAGTTCTGACACGTACCGAGCGCGGCGCTGGGCCGGAAGTTCCGGAAGTTCGGAGCGCCATATATCCACCTGATCGGAGGGAATTTTTACGGGCATGAGGTCCGGCTCAGGGAAATAGCGATAGTCGTGCGCATCTTCCTTGGTGCGCTGGATAAAGGTTTCGCCGCGGTCGGAATCGAACCCGCGTGTTTCCTGGTCCACCGTTCCCCCACTTTCGAGCACCCGGATCTGGCGATCAATTTCATACTCGATTGCCTGCATGATAAAGGCAAAGGAGTTCATGTTCTTGATCTCAACCTTCGCACCCAGTTCCTTTTGTCCAACAGGTCGGACGGAAATGTTGACGTCCGAACGCATCTGGCCCTTTTCCTGATCGCAGTCGGATATTCCGCCATATTGCATGATCTGCTTAAGAGCCGTCATGTAGGCCATCACATCTGCGGCAGAGTGCATGCACGGGTTCGAGACGATTTCCATCAATGCGGTACCCGCCCGGTTGTAGTCGACGAGGCTGGCGCCGGCGATATGAGTATTCTTGGCGGCGTTTTCTTCCTGGTGGATGCGCTCAAGCGTAAAGGTCTTCATTTCCCCATCGACTTCCACATCGAGCTTCCCGCCGAGGCAGAGCGGCTGGTCGTATTGAGAAATCTGGTAGTTCTTCGACATGTCGGGGTAGAAATAATTCTTTCGATCCCATTTGCTGTAGGGATTGATTTCGCATCCCAGCAACAGGCCCGCCTTGCAACACAGTTCGATTGCCTTCTCATTCAGCACGGGCAACGCACCGGGATAGCCAAGACAGACGGGGCAGACGTGGGTGTTCGGTTCCGCACCGTATTCATACTTACAGGAGCAGAACATCTTTGTGTTCGTCTTTTGCATGACGTGCGTTTCTAAACCGATTGTAGCTTCATACTTCATGGTTACGAAATCTCCGGTTTGCGGGCGTGCCATTCAGTGGTTTGTTCGTAGGCGTGGCCGACCTTTAAAATAGTTTCCTCCTGAAATGCATCACCGATGACCTGCATTCCGATTGGCAGTCCATTGGATGCAAAACCACAAGGCAGGGACAGGGCACAATTTCCGGCGAGGTTGATGGGCGTAGTCAGGATATCGTCAAGATACATGGTCAACGGGTCGGCAGTCTTTTCCCCTTTGCGATAAGCCGCCGTCGGTGTGACCGGAGCGAGAATCGCATCGCACTGCTTGAACGCTTCCGAAAAATCTTTCCGGATCAAGGTGCGGACCTTTTGGGCCTTCAGGTAGTAGGCATCGTAGTAGCCGCTACTGAGCACATAAGTTCCCAGGATAATGCGTCGTTTCACTTCCGGCCCGAAACCAGCTGCACGGGTTTTACCGTAGAGTTCGGCCGGATCCTTGCCGTCTAGCCGCATCCCATAGCGAATTCCATCAAAGCGCGCCAAGTTGGCCGAGGCTTCGGCCGTGGCAATGATGTAGTAGACAGCAATGGCATACTTCGCATTTGGCAGGCGGACATCCACGATTTCCGCGCCCAGCCTTTTGCAATGCTCAACCGCATCACGCACGGCTTTTTCAACCTCTGGATCCATGCCCTCAACAAAGTATTCTTTCGGCAAGCCCAATTTGACTCCAGCCAGTGATGTGTCTTTGCCCAGATTTTCGGAAAAGGCCGGAACCTCCATATCGATGGATGAGGAGTCCATCTTGTCCAGCCCGCAAATTGTTTCGAGTAGGATGGCGGAATCCTTAACCGTCTTGGTGATTGGGCCAATCTGGTCCAGGGAGGAGGCAAAGGCGGTCAGGCCGTAGCGCGACACCCTTCCATAGGTGGGTTTTACGCCTACACATCCACAGAACGCGGCGGGTTGGCGGATCGAGCCTCCAGTATCGGAACCCAG